>CAYUIY010000080.1:0-7835 GCA_964444915.1 uncultured Dysgonomonadaceae bacterium | reverse complement strand
TATAGCAATTTCCACTGCACGTTTGGCTTTTTCAAGCAGTGTTTTTGCTTCACGTCTCGCTGCGTGAGATTGCTGAACTAACGCTGAAATTGCATCTTGTATTTCTTGCTGTATGTTTGGAACAATTATATTCATTAACGATTTAGCAGGAACTGCCGCAAGAATGGTGCCAGATGATTCGCAATAGATATCATCAATACACGTAGGTATTTATAGCCGTGCGAACAGCTGGCTATAATTACGCCAGCATCGCGCAAAGGAGCAATAATTTTCCGATATAGATAGTCACGACGAACCTTTCTATCAGAAAGGTCGGATAGAACTTTGATATTTTCGCCTGACGATACATACTTATTTGAATTAATATTACGAACCACGAACAACAAATGTCTTAAAAACAACACGCGCATCCTCGTATCTTTGTCATCAGTACCTTTATGAGAGTCTATATAATGCATTGCACAATGGACTGCCAACGCATAAATGTTTTCATCAAAGCTATTATCTGTTCCAGTTCCGGCAAAGCATGGAGGATATGTACTTGGAAAATTAACGACTCCTCTAATTCTGCTTTGGAATATCCTTAAAACATCCAACGCATTATTGTCTAAAAGGTGCTGCATCACCGAACCAGCAACAACATCTGCAATCTGTACTATCGGACTGTGTTTGCTGTTGATATAATCGAAATCATATTCGTTCAGAAGGTTTAGCTGTGGTCTGTGAGCACATACATAATCGCGATACCCACTTTGAAATTCAGATGAACCGTATTCATCTTCTACAATTTTTAATTTCGGATAAACAGCATACATTTCATCATATAGTTTTTGGTGAAGGAATTTTATAAAAGAATCCTTATAATTAGTGAGAGGAGAATCACGGAAAAAAGCCTGTTTGTCTGCAATAAGGATTATAAGGGAGAAATCCAGTTTTAAAAGCTCCATACATATTTTCGCTCTGCGATTATGGTCTTTACCGATGGAACTTGATTTCATTTCACCGTTTCCGAAGTATTTGCGGCAAAGTTCATTAACAGCAGTTTCAAGTTGTCCAATTTGATCATTTTTTACAATTACAGCGCAAACTACATAGTAAAGAGAAGTACCTTCTTTTTCAAAATCAAAGCCGAAATTTCCGCACTCGTCGATAAAAGCTTCGACCCGGCTGAAGTGCAAGGCTATTACTGCGCTCGATATCTTCAAATGATAACTGATACATAATAGCCTCCCTTCTATCATTCAACAGTAACCTGACCGTTCATAAGCATAGGCAATAGCCAGTCACGGAGTTTCGCAAGCTCTATGTTTTCTTTTTTGGTTTTACACATTTTTTCAAGGAAAGAATCGAACATCTCGGTTATTTTCTTTTGTAGGGGTAAATCAGGGGTTAATATATAAAGTGAATTAATATCATCTGCACTTAAATGTCCAACAGTTGTACGAGTGACATTCTTTTCTCGTGCTTTGATATAAGGCAGAGATGCAAAATAAGCTTGTAATGCAGAATATTCTTCATTCCCTCTTATTCGCACACATCTTTGGTTTAGTAAAGCAGGAGTTGAGCTCCAAAAATTCATGTGAAAGTTTCCGTCCATGCCAATAACTAAATCCTTTTCTTGCAGCCAGTACTTGACATCAACGCTTTCTGTTGTATAAGCGGAAACATCACAATTTAAAATATCTCTTATTCTAACTACAGGTTTTTCATTTGGGAAATCAACAAATTGATTTGTGTCAAATGGATAACCGTAACAAACATCAAATGTGGAGATAACGCTTTTTGCTTCCCACCCCTTAGGTATCTCCCTTTTTAGCTGCTCGTTCCATACCATTTCCCCACCGGCGGAACGGTAGGGCTTACCCTCAACATTAGGAAAATCAAACTGAACGAACCAGTAATCATAGATGGTTTTTGCCATCGCCTCAAGTTCGGCAATGATGCGGTTGTTGAGTTCGATTTTTTGGTCAATCTTTTTAATGCTTTTTATTAATTTCTGTTGACTGGTATACGGAATATCAGAAACCTTGAAACTATTTAGTATTTGCATAGTTAGAAACTTAGTTTGTGATCCCTGAGATACCTTTTTAAGATGCTCAAGCGAAAGCTCTATAGAGTACTTTATATAGTCAATATCATACCCATCTTTTGCAGTAATTACATACGTCCTCTGATAAGCATTAAATTTACCACAATATCTATTAATGTGAAAATTACCTTGGGCATTATTACCTGCTAAAAGAATAGCATCATCATCGAACGCATAGTTATCAATCCTTAATGGGTCAGGTGCACAAGTAAAAAATGGATAGGCACCATTTATAGTTGCGGCATTAGCATCGAGTTTTCCGGTAGTTATATTACAAACTTCAGTTAGTGGCTTATTCATAGTTGATTCTCCTAATTTGCTGGATAATTTCAGTTTCCAATTTATGTCCTTCTTCAAACATTTTTTCAAGTTTTGACGTAAAATCTGCCATCTTCTCTGTAAATTCCTCTGGAGTCATTTCTATATGCTCGATTTTCACTTCAAAATACTGCCCCGCGCTAAAAGAAAGCTTTTTTGCCTTGATATCTTCATAATCCACAACCACACAGAAATCATCAACCGGTTTTGCGGAATTAAAGGTGTCAATAATCTGATTAATTTCCTCCGGGCTAAGCACAGTTTTCTGATTTTTTCCGTCTTCTTTAACTTTTGCTCCCAGTTTCGAAGCATCCATCAGAATAACTTTGCCTTGAGTGTTTTCCTTGTCGATAAACAGGATTGAGACATTTGTGCCTGTAGTGGCGAAAATATTGGAAGGCATAGAAATAACGCCGCGCAGCATCCGATGTTTAACAAGATGCTCACGAATTTTTTTCTGAATACTCGAACCTGCGGTTAAAAAACCAGTAGGAACAACAACGGCTGCTTTACCTTTATCCCCAAGCGAATAGATAATATGTTGCAGGAACATAAGGTAAATTGGCATACCGCTCTTGTCCTTGTTAGGTATGTTCGGAACCCCGGCAAAGAAGCGTTTTTGATACTTTTCACCCGCGAGCGTATCACGACTGTCACTGAAATCCATATTGAAAGGAGGATTGCTGACTATGTAATCAAATGTCATCAGCCCATCCTTTTTCTTATTCAGGTGGCGAGGATTCAGTAACGTATCATCGTGTATTACGTTTGGTAGGGAGTGGACAAGATTGTTCAAAATAAGGTTCAAACGCAGGAATTCGTTGGATTTCTGAGAAATATCCTGTGTAAATATGGTGCAGTTATCCTCTCCTATTTCATGGGCAAGCGCTAATACCAGCGTACCCGAACCGGCAGCAGGGTCATATACTGTTACATTTTTTGCACCATTCGGCACCATAATTTTCGCAATTATGCTGGCGATGGAGTGGGGAGTATAGTACTCGGCATACTTGCCGAAATCCTTATTATAGTCTTTGATGAGGTATTCAAATATTGTGGCAAAAAAGTCATACTTCTGCTTGAATACCCTTTCAAAGCTACATCCTGCCAGTTTTCCTATAATTGCCCGACAAAAACCATCCTTTTTCTCTTCTTCGATGACATATTGTGAAATCGGGTCAAAAAGACGAATCTTTGACTGCCCTCCGGTCTGAACCGAAAATATGTCAATGTTGTAGTTGGCTATGTCTACCAGCGTATCGTCAAACAGTTTATGAAACCCCGCTTCATTCTGGCGATTGAATAAATAGGAGATGTAATGCACCCGCTTTAATCGCGCTGTCGAAGCACTGAAGTCCATGAGCATAAGCTCATAATCCTCATCGGACATTTTTGACATAGCCGCTTCCACATCAGTAGCACTCATATCTTTGAAAGCAGGGACAACTTGCTTTGCCTCATATATAAATTTATCGTTCAGAAACTTATACAGAAATGCTTCGGTAATGATTTTATATTCGCTGCTGGCATTTCCAAGACCGTAATTAGTGCAAATTGCTTTTAAATCATCAATCATTGCTTTTGTTTGTGTTGTAATATCTGTTAATTGCATTAGCTCGCCCAGTTCCTTTCATTGAAATATTCGTTTGAAATGCAGGTGCTTATATACTTGACCTGCTGAGCAGTAAAGGCTACTTTGTTTTCTTCAAGTTCCTGCTTGATAAGAGGAAGCATGTCTTGCATAAAATAAGGCTCGTTATCAAGCAGATGTTCATTAGAAAGGACTCTCATATCTATCTTATGTTTAAGTGAGAGCAGTACCTTGTGAAGTACAATATCAGAAGCAAGCGGAGGCGGGTTTTCTTTCAACCTCTTGTGAGTCCGCATAAACTTAGGGTCATTCTCATACTTGGCGGTAAGCATCTTATCGGCAAGATTTCGCTGCTCTGCCGCCTTGCGGATACGGTCAAGCTCTGTTATGGTTGCCGTCATCTCATCTGCAGTAAGCTCTTCTATGTGTTTCTTGCTAAGGAGGCGCTTGAGCTCCTCAAGCAACGTTACATATTCAGGATCCTGCGGATCTAAACTATGCGACATTTCTTTACGCGTACGTTCAAGCGCATCTCGGAATTTATCAGCAATGACAAGTTCACTTTCAGATACTTTTTTAAACTGAAACTCTATTTGATCAAGCGCAAGGTTCAATAATGCGCTCATGTCCTCGCCACTTTGAAGATTCTGTTTCAAATTGATCAGGTTAATGCGGTTTGTGACTTCATTGTAAAGAGCGCTTATATTGGTTAATTCAAATTTGTTGCTTAATTCTTCATATCCGAACAGCTTTGCTACATTGTACAATTCTTTATATAATTCAAGCGCATGACGCAATTCAATAAGAGCTTCTTTGTCGTCAAGAGCCGATATTTGTTGTGAGAAGACCTCGGCATTTGTGGTGTCAAAGGGAAAAAGCTTTTCTTCAATGAGTTTTAAATCTTTCTCAATTTCTTCCGGTGTTTTAAATATATTGTCATATCGCTTGAATTCATCGCCTAATTCTGCCTGAAGTTCATCAAAATATGCCTTGTTTGTTTTATCAAATTCAGCCCTTATATCTGCGAAATCTACCACATAGCCATATCTGAAGTTTTTATATGGCCGATTAACCCTTGTTAGCGCTTGCAACAGAGAGTGTTCTTTAATAAGACGGCCGAGATACAATTTCTTAAGGCGTGGGGCATCAAAGCCTGTCAAAAGCATGTTGTAAACAATAAGAAAATCAATTTGTCCTTTTTTGAAAGCGTTTCTGTTTGCCTTGCGTGTATCCGTATCGTCTTCATCATGCAAAATTAGAGCAGATGAAAATTTGGTTTTCTTCATCTCGGCATATACAGCACGTGCTTGTTCTGAAGAATCGCAAACCACCATACCGCCAATGGTATCATCATTCATGGCAATTCTGCTTTTGGCAAAATCTTCGGTAATATATTCAACAAGAGCCGATACATACTTAGGATGGGCGTACAGTTCTTTGCGTGAAAGCGAGCCCTTTATTGTTTCAACCTCATCAAGTGCGGTCTGAAGTTTACGACGATATGTGGTGGCAATACCCTCACGAATGAGTTTTAGGGTATATCCATCAGCTATTGAACGGTTATAGTAATATTTGTGAATATAGTTTCCGAATACATCTTTTGTGTTATATCCATCGCCTATTAATGGCGTTCCTGTTAAAGCTATCATTACAGCATTTCTGTCAGATGCCATTAAGTTTGATAAAAACGATCCTGTTGGTCGGTAACTACGGTGAGCCTCGTCCAAAAAGTAAATACGCTGGACATTCACATTATAGTCAGCTTTTTTGGCAACCGATTCTTCAGAAAACTTCTGAATATTTACCACAGCTATCGTATCGCGCCCAGTATTATCAACAACTCCGGCAGATTGAATATTCGAAACGAAATCTTCCTTTGAATTTATTTCCTCTACATTTAAGCCGCGCGCACGAAACTCGTCAGCTGCCTGGGTAAGCAAATCAAGCCGATCTACAATAAAGTAGAACTTTGCAATAATTCCTTGACGTTGATAATAGTCTTTTAGATATCTAACATTGTAAAAGGCAAGCGCTGTTTTTCCGCTTCCTTGGGTATGCCAAATTATGCCGTTTTTTACTCCGGCATTGAGTTTCTGTTCTATTGCTTTTGTTGCAAAGAACTGAGGATATCGCATCAAGTGTTTTTCGAGTGTAGTTATTCCTTCATCATTTGTTTTCTCCACATAAGCTATTCCATACTTCAAGAGCATCATGATACGGTTATGTGAAAACAAGGACGTAATAATTCTGTTGGTGGGAGAAAGTGGATTGATATTTGATGTATATTCCGGACTGCCTTTTATAGATACGAGGTTGGTATCCCTTAATATTTCCCGCTCCTTATTTTCATCTATAGCGGATATACGGCTGAAAATGGCTTCATCTTCTTCTCTGAAACGGCTAAAAAACAGTTTGGAATAACTGCTGGCGGCATAAAAAGCGCCTTCCAGCGGGATGATCTCCGTATCGTCATATTCGCTATTGTTTGAAAAGACCATTAGTTGAGTTATGTTGACAAAGCGTCTGAATTTCTTATTTTGAAATCTTTTATTAATTCTTACATACTCAGCCTGAATTCCGTCTTTATTGTTCGGCTTTTTTACTTCAAGAAATGCGAGAGGGATGCCATTTATCAAGACAGTAATATCCGGGCGGAATTCATCGTTACCGTTTTTATATGTAAGTTCTGTAACAACTTCAAAGGTGTTTTCGACTCCGTTGGATGAATCAAAATCTATCAGTTTTAAGCCTTTATAACCCGAAAGCAATACTGCATAGAAGGCTTTTCCGAGATCTTCATTATTTAAAATTATCTTGATTTCTGCTATTATTTTTTTTGTTTCCTCGAGAGTTAAGCTGGTATGATTTATCCGGTTTATGGCAGCACAAAACGTATCGACAAAGATATTTGTATCTTCATCAATTTCACCATGATAATTTTTTAGTGATAAGTATTTATATCCTAAGCGCGTAAAATGAACAAGAGCCGGAATTTTAACTCTTGAGTTTTCATTATATAGAACACTTTTTGACATAATTTCGGCTCCTTTCAATCCAACATTTTCAAATCATCCGGTACAATCTCAACAATATCACAAATATCGCAGTTCAGCGCTTTACAAACCTTGACTACGATGTCCATATTAACATTTTCGTTTTTCTTCATTTTCGACAGTGAAGACTGGCTGATTCCCGCCGCTGCCAGCAGGTCTTTCTTTTTCATATCCCGGTCAATAAGCAGCTTCCATAACTTCTTATAGCTTACGGCCACAGGAACCACCTCATTGTTAATCATTTCCTAAATTATATCACTTTGCATAACAAAACACAATAAAAACAGCGAGAACGCAAAGTTTAGTTTGCGTAATGCATGCAATAAAAATTAAAACGTAACTCCTTACTCTCTGGTTTATTCGGCCATCTGCAGTATTTTCACAGTATCCGGACTATAGGCTTTCCGTCTTACCGCTCAAAGGCTGAAAACCCAATCAGCATCCACCATGCTATAATGAAAAATTACAGAGGATATGCTAAGTTGTTCTTGTTTCTTCCCTTCATCCCCCGGTAATAAAATCGACGTATAACGGAGTTTGGTTATCACGGATAAACCATGTTTTAGCCCTTGATAACCACATTAGCGAAAATGTTTAGAGACCAAAGTAGAAGTCAATTTCCGCTATAGGACATTTCTATCATAAAAAATGTAGATTTATTCTATAAGGCCATTCAAAGAGGTGATGCCTATGCTTGTGCCGCTATAGATGTTCGGTCTCAAAGAACATAACCAAAGGAGGAAATCAAAATGATCGGCATCGAACAATACCAAAAAATCCAGGA
>CAYUIY010000079.1:7015-7938 GCA_964444915.1 uncultured Dysgonomonadaceae bacterium | reverse complement strand
AACGAAGAGGCATAGATAATATATTATTTTTTGAGTATTGTAAAAGTTTGCCGATAAAAATCCCCCAAATAAAAATATATATTAATCCACCAAAATACCCACCATTAACATAAGCTTCACCAATCATTGAAAAACCAGTACCGTATGATAGACCTAGATATTCCTGTGAAAACCAATTACTGATGAATACCTGCTTTAAACCTAACAGATCCAAAAATCTTGATGAGATAGCCCCTAACAAGGCAGTAATATATGTGTTACCATATGGATATATTTCATTACCATGATTTAAGAAATAAACAATTATCCCCATTGAATTGCCCATTTCAAAAAAGGCGTTAATAATCGGAAATCTATCTAAAGAAAAAAAATCTTTAATAGAAAAGTTAAAACCACTATCTCTTACATTTCTAATAACATCTAGAATATATATGCCGATTATTAATAATACCAAATAAGCAAAATATTTTCTAATAGAAATCTTATTATACCTTGAACTAAGCCAAATCAAAATAATAAATGAATAAAGCCATGCACCTCTATAACCGGCTAAAAGGCTTAGTGCTGCATATATTCCAAAGATAGCATAAGAGATTATTTGCGAGATTTTTGAATGATTACTGCCAATAAGATAACAAACGATTGCAGGAAAAAACAGAAATAGAATAATGGGAATATACCCTGATTGCGTGCTGTATTCACTATTATATAATGCAATATATCCGTATTTTCTTGCAATTAAAACTTCCTTAAATCTGAAGGCGAAAGCAATAGGTGTAATTATTGACAACAATACAATGCCAACTATTTTCATGGCTTTTTTGGTGTTTTCTTGATAAATTATCTTAGATTGTGGTAATTCCTCAACTATATTCATTTTTTTTTTGTAATTATTGTTTTTAAACCACCTAAATGAAAAATCA
>CAYUIY010000079.1:0-7005 GCA_964444915.1 uncultured Dysgonomonadaceae bacterium | reverse complement strand
TTTTTTGGTTTTTTCTTAAAAAATATTTTTAAATTTGGTAAATTCCTCAATTTTATTCTTTTTTTTTTTTGTAATTGATGTTATTAAAGCACCTAAATGAAAAATCAACATAGAAATGCATGTATACCATTGGGCGTCGGCTATATCTTCCCTTGAAGGTATATAACCTGATCTAAAAAACATTACCGTTTTACCAATTTCATCTGACCTATGAATTCCAAAAGCCCACATAATGCATATTCCGTAATTAAACAACAAAAAAAATGTAAAAAAAATCGAATACGGACAAAACCATTCAGATTCATTTCTTATCTTCCATGTAAAAATAGCATATAAGTAGATGGCGATCCCTAGCAAATTTAGTACATACGGGTAACAATCTTTTAAAAAGGCACAGATAATAATAAATTCAAATAGAAACAATGTGCTAAGAAGCTCAAATCTGGTGAAACTTAAATTTCTTATTTTGGGTTTAAACATATTAACACCTCGAGCATCACAGTTTATTTTATTTTCTGCTGAAATTGCTAATCAGCAAGTGTTTAATATATACATACACAGGAATGAAAATAAAAATATATTGCCATGGTTTTACACCAAGCTGTTTATAACCATAATAACGAATTTTTATTTCATCAACCATACTTTTTATCGAACGTTTTCTTTGGGTTACCTTTTGTGAATAATAGTATTTTAATAAAGGTTGTTGAATATTATAACCATTTAGCCCTCTGGATGCCATCCGCATAAATAATTCATAATCTTGTGCTCGCTTTTTAGTGTATTCTTTGGTACTATATCCCCCTATACTAAGAATTGCATCCCGACGGAACATTACAGCCGGATGCAAGTAAGGTGACCCTTTTATAAAATCGTTTTTATCAGGCACTTCGGGCTTAATTCCAATTCTGATATCTCCATTTCCATCAAATACAATTGAATTTGAAGAAACAAAAGCATATTGATTATTCACGGCCAAAAAGTCTATTTGTTTTTCAAAACGCTCAGGCAAAGAAATATCATCATCGTCCATTCTTGCGATATATTCACCTGAAGCTTTCTCTAAACATTTGTTTAAAGATGCAGCCAGCCCAAGATTTGTTTCATTTCTTATAATAATAAACCTTGAATCCTTATCTTCATATTCTTTTAAAATTTTGTATGAGTTATCGGTAGATGCATCATCACATATAATAAATTCAAAATCTTGGATTGTCTGTCTTAAAATACTATCAATAGCTCTTTTTAATGTTTTTTCACCATTATGCACACTCATTATTACTGAAATCAATGCCATAATAATCACCAAAATAAGTTATTTTCTTCATTTTATTGACTCCAACAAACGTATAGGTATTAACCCTACTATCAATGGCTTTAAGACAAACATTAAACCTAATGGCATTAGGCCAAGCTGTTTATAACCCTTATAGCGTACCTTTGCCTCGTCAATTCTATATTTGTATTTGCATTTTTGATATGATTTCGCACCCCGGTAATAATATGTTAAACACTCCGGAAGGTTAAATCCCTTATATCCATGTGCATATATCCGCATTAATAAATCATAATCCTGTGCTCTAATAGTTTCTTTTGAAACCCGATATCCGTCAACCAATTTCAGTATTTCTGCCCGAAAGGTTATTGATGTGTTTATAAAACAGCTACCCCAAAGAAAATCACGTGGAACCGGTGAACTCTTCTTTGGTTTTGCTTTACGCCAAACCCCGTTTTCATCAAAACAATACCCACCGCTTCCAGCAAATGCATATTCCGGATGCTCTTCTAAAAAACATACCTGTTTTTCTATCCTATCTTGCGCCATATAGTCGTCATCGTCTATCTGGGCAATATAAACACCTCTTGCTTTTGCTATACATTGATTTCTAGTATAAGCAACTCTCATATTTTTATCGTTTTTTATAACTTCAATTCTAGGGTCTTTTTCCTTCCATTGCAATAATTTTTGCCACGTTGAATCACTGGAACAATCATCGCAGCATATTATCTGAAGATTCCTCTAAGACTGATTAACCACGGATTCTAAACAGCGGTCTATTGTGTTCTCCGCATTATATGTTGGTATAATTACCGATACTAATAACTCCGACATTATTCTTAACCTCACTATTAAGTTAATTTCATTTAAAGAATATACTCATCAATTCAAGTAATCAAAAAGTATTAATACAATCCTCGTTTATCCGTCAAAACCTGATGAAAATATATATTTTCTAGCTCTGATTTTACAACCTGTGTAGAATACCAATATGCTTTTTCACGGCCAGCAAGCCCCAAATTTTGCCTTAAATCAGGATTATTTGACAAGCTTATAATTGCTGCTGCAAATTCATCAGCATTATTAGCAGAAACCAATAATCCAGTGACACAATTATCAACCAATTCATTATGCCCCCGGTTGCGGGATGCTACAACAGGCTTCCCACACGCCATCGCCTCAAGAATGTTCATTCCTAGGCCTTCCCTTCGGCTGGCAGATACCACCATATCGCAAAGCAAATAATAGTCTAGAATATCCGAGCGATACCCTAAAAGCTGGGCATGATCATCCATATTCAATTGGTGAATAATTTTTAATAACATTTCATAATTAGGCCCATTTCCAGCCAGCAACAGGCGGAAATTGGGGACATCTGCTACTATTTGCGGTAAAGCCTTTAGAATCGTAATCTGATTTTTATTATCATTTAGTTCGCCAACACATAAAGCTATCATATCATCTTCATTAAAACCCTTCGCCTCTCTGAGGTTACTAGGCTTTTCAGCCGGACAAGGCCTAAAGCGATCCAAATCACACCCAACACTATGAATTCTACAGATTTTTGTTCTGAAACGCTTGTTTATTGCTAAACGAAAATCCTCATCACAAATTGTAATTAAAATATCAGTATTTTTAGAAAGAAATTTTTCAACAGGATAATATAATATCCAGTTTTTTAATGGAGCACCTTTATAAAAATGGAATCCATGGGCAGTATAGATTACTTTTGTTCCTTTCTTCCTTGCAGCCCGGGCAGCCAGGCGTGTCAAAACACCGCCCACTGGGGTATTGCAATGAATTATCTCATAATCCGTACCTTCTATTATATCCTTTAATATCCTATAAGCCTTAATATTACCGAATTTTAAAGGGGAACGCGCAAACGGCACATCAAAGACCTTATCCGCAAAATCCAAAACCATGCCTTTTTTTTCAGAAAGGTTGTTCCTTGCGGCAACATGCACCTCATACCCGTGTTCGTGCAGCATGTCCGCCAAAGGTTTATGAAAACTTACAATATGGCTTAGAACCGTAGCGGTTATTAAAACCTTTTTCTGCATATTTTAACACCTCAAAAATCTGTAAGCGACTTTAATTTATCTTAACTTCATTGAATTTCATTATATAAAAACCCTCACCATACCGCCCGATTACATCTTAATTTGCCTCTTTAAAGGTTTTTCTGATAATCATACGGGGAACATTTACCAGCATTCATAGGCATGCGAAATCCTCCCCCAAAACGTTTACCTCGAATATGTAATACTCACCGTTAAATATAAAAATATCTATGTCTATAATCCAGTTAGAACAGACATCTTAACAAATCCTTTTAGGCAGATTTCTCAGGGCTATCAGCTTGGATGAGCTGCCAGAGCTTTGAAATGCTTTAAAAGGAAACAAGAGTTTGAGGGCCTACCCCCCCTGTGCCATATCATCCCTATAATGGATATGAAAATTATACTAAATATGCTTAAAAACACGATATTTGCTTAGAAGCCTTTAAGAAACGACAAAACCTTTCTTATTATATATTATATATCTTTTTACAGTTTTTGTCAAACACTAATAAAAAATAAGAGGATTCGAAAAAAGTTGAACTGGGACTTGCTACGAAAGAAGTGTTGGTTTGTGTCCGCCTGCGACATGTCGCAGGAACCCAATGGGGCATCAAGAAATATATGAACATGAAACATTTAGATCGAGCATGAAACTTTCTGCAGGTTAGGGATTTTCTTTACCAAATTAAGGCGATCGCTAAGCGGTTCGCAGCAGCCGTAATATATCCCGCCAAAGTATTTAGCAATACGCGAAATATAAGGCAGCTCAAACTCCTCAAATACCGCTGGTGAGGCTGAAGCAAACAGCTGCGCCATGCCAAATGCCCAGCAGTTCTTTGACACCGGACCACGTCCTTGCCCTCTTTGGGGCAGCATCTCGTCGGTATAAATATACGAGCAGTGGCAGGTATTAGCCAAGTCGTTGTGGCCACCGCAGGCATTGGCGTCCTCATAATTCATATATTTGTCAACCAGTCTGCGAAGAACATCTATTTCTTTTTGTGTCAGCATTAAGGAAAACTCCCAATTTTAATATACTTGTAAACTTACGCCAGGATTATTAGCCGGGTATTTAACCATTTAAAGGGGATATCATTATCGTATCCCCTGCATTCATTTCTATTGAAATGCATCCATTAAAGGAGCTGAAATCCGTTAATTCCGTATATTCCGCTTCGTCAATCTGCTTTTTTACAGACAATTGCCCAAAAGGCGATTTTAATTTAACTGTGCCGCCAGCCAACGAGGTTAATACTATATACTCCACCTGACCGTTCTTAATGCTCGATGAAACCAGAACAGCACCCCGCGCCCTCAGGTTTTTAAAAGCCGCGCCGCCTTCCGACAATTCCTTTGGTATAGCGGGAAACACTTCAATTATTCCGCCAGCATCGCCCAAAAGCATATCCTGTAAAGCGCTCAGGGCGGTAAAAATGACTTTACCCGCTCCCGTATTTTCAATTTCCAACTGGTCGGGACAGCTCGTACCATCCAGCCAAAGCTCTGCCTCAATTTCGACAGGGTTTTCAGGGGTTAGCTCCAGTGCATACTTGCCCGCCATAGGTACACAGGGTGGGAAATGCCCTTGATGAAGAGGCATTTTGCAATCATATCAGCCATACTATAAAAACTGCTCGCGGATGCCATTTAGAAATAACGCAGCGTGATGTTTATACAATAAATTATGATATTGGCAAAGTCAAAAGATATGTTGGAATTATCCGCGAAGCCATAGAAGATTACTGGATTCCATAAAATTAACCGTCAGCGGGCTAATGGCCCGATACTATGTATTGCCCCACCCAGATTTGGGTATTAAATTACAGTACAGTCAATCTTTATGATACTAATATTTTTGAAATTCCCTGGCAAATTTACAATCCTCACAAAAATGCCGCTGGAATCTTTCCAGCGGCATTTTTTAAAATCGCAGACTTAAATTTTGCTTTACGCAGCAGGCACAATATCAATATTTGTCGCTGTGGTACCGTTTTGCTGCAGGACAAACCCGTCCGCCGGGCGGAAGATGTTCATGCACTGGTTAAACAGGGTCGCATTCCCGCACTGTGCAATGGTTTTCCCGCTTCCCACATCTCCAATCCAGGCAACCTCCACACTGCCAGCTTCCGTATTGGTTATTGTGCCGGAGAAGTTGATGGCCTTGCTGGTCCTTATGGCAGTGCCCAGTGTCAGTTTTGAGTTAGTGCCGAAAATATTTCCGGTGATGTTCTCAAGCACCAGTTCACCTGTGATGGCTGTGGTGCCGGCGTTATGGATGGCAACACCGTTAACATTTTTTATGGCAATATCCCTTGCCATCAACTGGCCGGTGCTATTGTTTACAGTAATTCCATATTGGCCGCTGGTCACCACGTTTTCAATCGTAATTTTACCCTTAGCTACGACCGCGCCGTTGCCGCCCACGAACCGGAGGGCAGTGTTTTTGGTACCATTGATGGTGATGTCATTCGCAAAGATATAAATACCTGATACATTGTTGTTGTAAATGCCGTGGACTATTGATGGGCTTTGAGGATTTGAAGTGATGATTATATTTCCGGTAATATTATCCTCATCCTCACCCATTATCAGGCTGGAATTGGCAACTGAGAAATAAATCCCGTGGTTTGTAACATTTGAAATATTAAGGTTGCCATATACCTTCATAACGCTGGCAAGGTCCACGCCGTGGTTGGTTGTATCAGAAATGCTGACATTGCCGGTGGCAATCAGGGTACCTCTTGTATAAAGGGCTGTTCCACTAATTTTCTTGATTTCCATGTCCCTGACCTTAACAGTGCTGTTGGAGCTATTGAGGGTAAACCCGTACTGTCCGCTAGTCACCATGTTTTCAATCGTAACTTTTCCCTTAGCTTCCAAAACCCCATTGCCGCCGGCAAACCGGAGGGCAGTGTTGTTGGCGCCATTGATGGTGATGTTATTAGCCACGATTTTGATATTTCCAGCATTGTTGTATATGCCATGTACTATTGATGGGCTTTCCGGATTGGAAGTGATGGTAATATCGCCGGTAATATTATCCTCATCCTCACCCATTATCAGGCTGGAATTGGCGACCGAGAAATAAACCCCGTGGTTTGCGACATTGGCAATATTCAGGTTGCCATACACCTTCATAATACCGCCAAGGTCAACGCCGTTGCTGGCTGCATCAGCAATGCTGACATTTCCTGTGGCAATCAGGGTGCCTCTTGTGTAAAGGGCTGTACCATTAATGTCCTTTATTTCCATATCCCTGACCTTAGCAGTGCTGTTGGTACTGTTTATGGTAAACCCATACTGGCTGCTGGCGGTAACTTTTTCAATTGTCAGCTTGGTTTTCACCTCTAGCAGCCTGTTGCCGCCTGCAAATCTGAGCCCTGTGTTTTTGGTGTCGTTGATGGAGATTTCATTGGCGATAATCTTTACGCCTGATGCGTTGTTGTAAATTCCGTGTACCACGTTTGATTCATCTGCATCACTGTAAATCAGGATGCTGCCTGTGATATTCTCCTCATCCGCACCCATAATAAGGCTGGAATTATCCACATTATCGTTGGAGCCACCGTTGATTACTATGCCGTGATTTGTGACGTTTTTAATCACCATGTTCCCGGCGACTTTCATATTGCCACCGAGATTAATCCCGTGGTTGGCAGCCTT
>CAYUIY010000078.1:0-8135 GCA_964444915.1 uncultured Dysgonomonadaceae bacterium | reverse complement strand
AAAAACAAAATAAAAACAATAAATTAAAGTCATCGACTTTTTAAAGTGGACTCAAGATTTTGATTTTGCATACCATTATCAAACTGCATTATGAGCACATAAAAGGGTACGATGTTTACCATAATCCACTTTTGCTTACACTGGTGAATTCGGTGAATACCGAAGATTCAGATCTCGAACTCTTTTTTAAAGAGCTTGCCCATTTTGCCAAAAATCCTACTGATACTGCTTTGTTCGAAGAGGTAAAGGAGGAATTGATAAAAGAGTTGGAGTCTCAGCCCAAAACATTTTTTGATGAGAAAAAAATAGAATATAATGACAAGATAATTGACCGTGTGAGCGTAGCCGATGTTTTAAAATATGTATTCAATGCAGAAACCAATGGCAATATAGAAGTGCTAATGCTTCCCGGTAACAAACAGGAGCTCATTTTTAAACTTACAACCTCTGATAAACCCTTTGCGTTAATAAAGATCGGCGATATTTCGGAATGGCTCAAAAACAAACTTTCGGGTTACACCGTAATAGAGAGTTTCGATAATGAGAGCTACTTTAAAAATATAAACAACGACGATTCGGATATAAACATTTTGATGGGTTCTCGTTCTTTTTATGAAGGATGGGATAGCAATAGGCCGAATATTGTTTTGTTTATTAATATCGGAACAGGCACGGATGCCAAGAAGTTTGTTTTGCAATCGACAGGGCGTGGCGTAAGGATACAGCCTGTGAAAGATAAAAGACAACGACTGATTTTTCTTTACAATTCAGGACAGATAGATGAGGATCTTTTCAATAAGATCAAAGGGTATTACAAACCGTTGGAAACGCTTTTTGTTTTTGGGACGAATGCTTCTAATTTGAAAGAAATTGTAGCAACACTTAAAGCAGAAAAAAAGGATAAAAGTTTGGGAGATTTGTTTGATATAAATCCTGAAATTAAGGAGAAGCATAGAGCGTTGTTGATACCGGTTTATAAAGATTCGGAAGAAATAATTGCCAATCAAAAAGAGCCGCAAAAATTTGAAATAAACGAGAAGGATTATCATTTGGTAAAAAATTATTTTAACCTGATCGAGGATGAAATTGCAGCGATAAAATTTAATCCTTCCATCACCGTTTTACAGAAAATAAAAGATGCTTTCAATGGACAATGTACGCGTTATTTCCTTTTTAGTGACACTGCATCCATTAATAATCCCGAGTTATTGTTGAAAAAGATTTTTTATCATTTCGATCAAACTTCAAAAGAATTCGAAAAATTTAAGACTCTGGAAAACGAAATTATCCACTTCAAACACATTTCCGTTGGTTTAGATCATATCGAGAAACTGGAAGATGTGATTCAAAAGGTGAAGAATTATCCTTATAAAGAGACAGAGATACAAAAATTGAAAGAGGAGTTTGAAAAAGATAAAGATTTGGATAAATATACTTCTCAGATTCAAAATTTGAGCAAAAACTTTATAACAGAGGAAAAATTGAGCTGTTGGGGTGATCAATTAAAAATAAAATACTTACAAAATCATTATTATATTCCCGTTATATTGTCAGAGAGTGAAAAAATCAATTATATGAGTCATATTATCAAGGTGCCGGGTGAAGTGAGATTTATTGAACAATTAGAAAAGTACCTTGCTGATTCCGATAATGTGTTCAAACAATATGATTGGTGGATGTTTTCAAAGATTGATGAAACACTGGATGAAGTTTATATCCCCTATTACAATCCGGCATTGAATAAAATAGCGAAGTTTAACCCCGATTTTATTTTTTGGTTGAATAAAGGGAGTCGCTATATTATTTTGTTTGTTGATCCTAAGGGTACTGCTTATACTTCTTATCAACATAAAGTGTGGGGCTACAAAAATATATTCAAAAATAAAGTCTTTCGGTATGGGGGATACGAAATTTCGGTGCTTTTACAACTTTATACAAATAATATAGCCGATGTAGGAGAAGAATACCGGGAATATTGGTTTGATAATTTCACTGATTTTGCTAAAAAAATCAACTTGTAAGGATTCTTTGCAAGTTCGATACTTCAAGCTTTCGGAAATTTCGACCGCTAAACACGCTACAATTTTTATCACCAAGTTTTGTATTTGTGCTACCGAATGATTCGCCGGAATTTTTGTCCTTTTTTTGGGATTTCGGTGAGGAGCGGGAAAAATTTTATTTTCCGTCGGGAAAAAGAAAGAAATCTTTGAAACCCGGAAAATCAGGAAAAGGGAGAAAGGGAGAAAAATGAATGAAAATAATCCGGGGAAAAGCAAAGAAAAATTGAATCGGGGAAGGTTGAATATTTTGGAAATACATCCGAAAATCACTACCTTTGAGCGCTTTTAAGCAGGAAAATTATATACGTAGAAAAGCTTAGCGAGGAATATAAATGAGTATGTCTTCTGACGAAATTTTTGACGACGATTTGGATAAAAGTGATAAAATACCGAAGCGATTGGATGCCGATGCACCCATGAGCCTCTCGAAAATGTATCAGACCTGGTTTCTGGATTACGCATCGTATGTAATTCTTGAACGTGCCGTTCCACATATCGAGGACGGACTGAAACCGGTTCAGCGTCGCATCCTGCATGCTATGGAACGCATGGACGACGGCCGATACAACAAAGTGGCCAACATTATCGGGGCTACCATGCAATACCATCCTCACGGCGATGCTTCCATTGGCGATGCTCTTGTGCAGCTCGGGCAGAAAGATTTGCTCATCGATTGTCAAGGCAACTGGGGGAATATTCTGACGGGCGACGGTGCTGCTGCGCCGCGATATATCGAAGCGCGTCTCTCGAAATTTGCACTCGAGGTGCTCTTCAACCCCAAAACCACCGAATGGAAACCGTCGTACGACGGGCGCAACAAAGAGCCGGTTACATTGCCGGTGAAATTTCCGTTGCTGCTGGCGATGGGTGCAGAAGGAATTGCGGTGGGACTTTCGTCAAAAATTCTTCCGCACAATTTCAACGAAATCTGCGATGCGGCGGTGGCCTATCTCGAAGGGAGAGAGTTTCAACTGTATCCCGATTTTCAAACCGGCGGCAGCATCGATGTGGAACATTACAACGACGGCGAGCGCGGCGGATCGGTAAAGGTGAGGGCTGCCATTTCGAAGCTCGACAACAGAACGCTCGTCATCACAGATATTCCTTACGGAAAAACCACTTCTACGGTGGTAGACTCCATTATTAAGGCCAACGAAAAGGAAAAAATCAAGATAAAAAAGGTGGACGATATTACGGCCGAAAACGTGGAGATTCATGTGCAGCTTGCGCCGGGTGTATCGTCCGACAAAACCATCGATGCGCTGTATGCGTTTACCGATTGTGAAATCTCCATTTCTCCCAACTGCTGCGTTATCAAAGACGATAAGCCGCAGTTTCTCACGGTCAGCGATTTGTTGCGCGATTCGGTCGATCGTACCAAAGAGCTTCTTCGTCGGGAGTTGGAAATCGAAAAAGAAGAGAAGCAGGAGGCGTTGCTTTTTGCTTCGCTCGAAAAGATTTTTATCGAGGAGCGGATCTATAAGGATAAGGAATTTGAGAATGCCGGGGACATGGATGCTGCCGTGCTTCATGTAGATAAACGACTCGAACCTTTTAAATCGCAATTTCTTCGCGAGATTACCCGCGAGGATATCCTTCGCCTGATGGAAATAAAAATGGCGCGTATTCTTCGCTTCAATTCCGACAAGGCCGACGAGACGATTGCCAAACTGAAAGAAAAAATAGCCGAAATTGACGACCATCTCAATCATCTGGTCGATTATACCATTGCGTGGTATCGGATGATTAAAGATAAATACGGAAAAAATTTTCCGCGCAAAACCGTCATCCGTAGTTTCGAAGATATTGATGCAGCAAAAGTGGCTGTTGCCAACGAAAAGCTGTATGTTAACCGCGAAGAAGGGTTCATTGGTACAGGATTGAAAAAAGATGAATTTGTTTGCGAGTGTTCCGACATTGACGATATCATCGTGTTTTTCAAAGACGGGAAATACAAGGTGGTGAAGGTGAGCGAGAAAATGTTTGTGGGGAAAGGGATTCTTTATGCCAATGTGTTTAAGAAAAACGACAAGCGCACCATCTATAATGTGGTTTATCGCGACGGCAAAACATCGCCCTGTTATATCAAGCGTTTTTCGGTACCGGGTGTTATGCGGGATAAGGAATACGACTTGACGCGCGGAACGCCGGGATCGCGCATCATGTACTTCAGTGCCAATCCCAACGGCGAAGCCGAGACCATCAAAGTGATTTTGAAACCCAAACCCCGTATGCGCATTTTTCAGTTCGAGAAAGATTTTAGCGATATTGCTATAAAAGGGCGCCAAGCAAGGGGAAATATTCTCACGAAGGCCGAAGTGCACCGCATTTTGCTCAAGCAGAAAGGCGGGTCGACACTGGGTGGACGCAAAGTGTGGTTCGATCCCGATGTGCTGCGCCTCAACTACGATGGGGAAGGAACTTATCTTGGCGAGTTTCAGGGCGAAGACGAAATATTGGTCGTGAAACAAAACGGCGATTATTATACCTGCAATTTTGATCTAAGTAACCATTTTCCGGCCGATTACCTGAAAGTAGAGAAGTACGACAAAAATAAGGTTTGGACAGCGGCTCTCTTCAATGCCGATCAAGGATATGCGTATCTGAAACGGTTCACGTTTGAATCTTCGGAGAAGCCGTTGAATTTTATGGGAGATAATCCGCAATCGAAATTGTACTTGCTCACCGATACGGTTTATCCGTATCTGCAAGTTGTTTTCGGCGGCAACGATGCCTTTCGTGATCCGATTGAGGTTGATGCCGATGAGTTTATTGCCGTGAAAGGCTACAAAGCGAAAGGAAAACGCTTGTCGAATTACGAAGTGGAAACAGTGAATGAGTTGGAACCCAAACGTTTTCCCGAACCTGTTAAAGAAGAACAATATTCAACTAGTGTAGAGATTGAAGAGGAGGAAGCAACGGACGAAATTACAGGGCAGATGCAATTGTTCGACAAATAAGGGCGGAAAGAAACGGTTTTTATACCTAAAAACAAAAAAGGCGTATGATAAAGAAATTATCTTTTACTTTTTTTCTGCTGACGGTTGTTTCCGCCGGTGTTTTTTCGCAAATCGTCCCCGACTCGGTTTCGTTGGAAACGCCCGATTTGGTTTCGCAGGAAATTCCCGATTCGGTTTTGTTGAAATTGAGACCTGTAAATCGGGGAACGTTGCTGGGCGTCGGAAAAGGGTTCCTCACCGACACGTATCTTTCTCCTCTTAAATACGACGGAATATCTTTTACTTTATTGTATGACCGACTGAAAGGCACATCCCTTTTTAATGAGAAATTACTCTTGCAGTATCAGTTTCAGATTCAGCTTGCCGGTACCGATAATCCTCCAAAAACAGGATCGTCGTACTACGGTAATCTGTATTTCGGCATATACGGATTTTATCCGCTATTGCAGATCGATCGTTTGAGGTTGTACGGCGGGGCAGGCTGGAATGCCGAGTTAGGTGGTATTTACAACGAACGCAATTCCAACAATCCCGGTTCGTTGAAAGTGTCTTCTAACCTCAATCTCGCAACAATGGCAATATACGACTGGCGCATGTTTACTTTCCGTTGGCAGATAAGTACCCCTTTTCTTGGTTTGTTTTTCTCCCCTGAATTCGGACAATCGTATTACGAAATATATACATTGGGAAACGACGATGGCACGGTGATTTTTGGCTCATTCCACAATCAGTTGGCCGTTCGCAACTATTTTACGGTGGATTTTCCTGTCGGAAATGTGACCATTCGCACCGGTTACCTGGGGAATTATTATCATACCGATGTAAACCATATTGTTACCAAAATCTTATCGCATCACTTTATGATTGGGGTGGCGGTTGAGTCGTTGAATTTTGGTGGAAAACGCTTGAAACAAAATCGCTGGCTGCACAGTGTTTATTATAACGAACCTTAATCGTTTCATTTATTTTGGTGGATTGCAAATCTCGCAAGGGCTATACGATAAAACGGCATTTCTCAGGGAAATGGGGATTTTATTCTTTGAAAGTGAACGACAATTTGCTCGATGATACTTCTTTCCGCTCAGGGTAATATAAACTATGGTGTCATTTTGTGACGTGGATGGCTGAGCGGAAATTGCTGCTTTTTCGGCATTCTGTGTTTTCCATAGACCTCTATTATTTTCTTGAGCTTCGCGTTGAAGCCGGGCAAACTCTTCTACATATTTGATATTGGGTGGATAAGTGGAGATAGTTGCATAACCTTGTTTGAGAAGCTCGGCATTGAGAAAAGTACTGTCTTCAAGGTACACATAGGCAAGCAAACGACCGTATTTATCTCTCTTTTGGACATCAAATTCTAGCTTGACGTGCTTGCCCTCCACCATTCTCTTGGTGAAATCACCGGCTTCCTTTCCGAAATATTCTACTTCCTTCGAAGGGGGAAGAGTTTCGGGGGTGTCAATACCAATCAGGCGTACCTTCTCTCCGTTTTCAAGTTCAATTGTGTCGCCATCGATAACTCTTTTAACCTTATAGGTTTCTTGTGAAAACAAAAACGATCCGATAAGGACTACGCAGAGTAAAGAACAAAGAAGCGATCTTTTTAAAACTTTGGCTTTCATTGCATGTCATTATTTTTGTTGATGCTAAATCTGGAATCAATGGGATTCGATACCTTGATTACGGTTTTTAGGCAAAAGCTAATGCTTCAAAGATATATAAAAATTTCATTAAGAAATACTGTAGGGCAGCAAAAAATAATTGCTACCTTTGGACCGGTAAAGTTTGCGGAAAATGCCACGAAAAAGATCAGAAGGAGACAGAGAGAATTTTATATGTATAGAGAAGTTATAAAAGTAAAGTAAAAGTATAATGAAGTACAATTTTGATGAAATTATCGACAGGAGAAATACCTCTTGTGTGAAATTTGATGCGGTTGCGGAACGTTTAGGTAGAAATGATTTTATTCCTCTTTGGGTGGCCGATATGGATTTTCTTTCACCCCCTTGCGTGATTGAAGCATTGAGAAAGCGGGTAGAACACGGCATTTTTGGCTATACTTTTCCATCGCCGCAATATTACCGTTCAATTAGCGATTGGTTGAAGAAAAGGCATTGTTTGACGGTTAAAAAAGAATGTCTTACCTTTGTGCCCGGCATAGTGAAAGGGATCGCTTTTGTTCTTGATGAATTTACTGAAAAAGGAGATAAGGTAATTATTCAACCTCCTGTTTATCATCCGTTTCGGATGATAACCGAAGGGATGGAGCGGCAAGTGGTGACCAATCCGCTTGTTCTTGAAAACGGGCGCTACAGAATGAATGTAGACGGACTGAAAAAGACGGTTGCGGAAAACGATTGCAAGGTGTTTATTTTATGCAATCCCCATAATCCCGGAGGGAGAATATGGTTGCCCGAAGAGCTTGCCGAAGTAGCCGAAATATGCAATGAGAAAGGTATTTTGATTATTTCGGACGAAATTCATGCCGATTTGGCTCTGCCGGGAAACAAACATACGCCGTTTGCAGCTGTATCGGAAAAGGCTGCCCAAAACAGTATCACCTTTATGGCTCCGAGCAAAACATTTAATATTGCCGGCATCGTGAGTTCGTTTGCAGTGATCCCGAATCCCGCGATTTACAAACGTTATCTGGAATATCTCGAAAAAAGAGAATTGAACCAAGGCAATCTTTTTGCTTATATAGCTACCCAAGCTGCTTACGAAGGTGGGGAAGATTGGCTGAACGCAGTGTTGAAATATATTCAGGGAAATATCGACTTTGTGTCGAATTTTATAGAGAAAAATATTCCGCAGATAAAGGTGATGAAGCCCGAAGCGTCTTTTCTGATTTGGCTCGATTGCAGAGAATTGGGATTGTCGCAAAAAGAGTTGGTGCGTCTTTTTACGGATAAAGCCCATTTGGTGTTGAACGACGGTACGATGTTTGGAAAAGAAGGCGAGGGATTTATGCGCATGAATGTGGGGTCGCCACGGGCAGTGATCGAGAAAGCAATGAATAATTTAAAAAATGCCATCGATAAATAAACCGGTGGGGTTTATTTTATAAATATCAAAAACAACCATTTCAATGAAAATTTCAACAAACAAGTATGTT
>CAYUIY010000077.1:0-8558 GCA_964444915.1 uncultured Dysgonomonadaceae bacterium | reverse complement strand
TCTGGCCAACTGAGCTAAAGAGGCTTATTTTCTTATTATTAGTGTTTCTTATTCAATAGAATAGAGAAACGGTCGCAAAGGTAGCAATATTTTTTCGATTACCAAAAAAATAGGATTAATTTTTACACTTGTAGAGTCAACCGGCAAGTGCGAATTTACACTAATTGTTTGTAAAACTCATTTTTGGCAAATTATGTTGCCGGTTGACGCTCTTTGGAGGTTTCATACCCTCCCTCAACCGCTTGGCAAACTCCCGCGGTGTTTTTCATAGTTTTGTTTAAAAAACCCATATAAAACTTACCGGGAAAGTTGTACTTCTGATTTAAACTTAGCCTTTTGATCTAAACTTAAGCAACTCAGAGGTTAGTTGTTTATTTCGGCTTCATGATTGAACGAGGAGATTAGAGAAAAGATATATGTGATAAGAAGAAAAAATTGCGGGAAGCCTTTTGTTAAGACCCCGCAGTCTAATATTTTATTATACTGATGTACTGAATCAGTAATTAATTAAACATTTTTTTGAATTTATCGAAGACGTTCCTTTTCGCTGCATTTGATGGCGTAAAATTCGATGATTTTCCCATTTGTGAAAGAGCTTTCTTTTCACTTTCACTTAATGTTTCGGGGACATACACATTTACGTTGATCAATTGATCGCCTGTTCCGTATCCATTTACGGAAGGAAGTCCTTTATTTCTTAGTCGCAATACTTTTCCGGGTTGAGTACCGGGTTCGATTTTTATTTTGGCTATTCCTTCTATGGTTGGTACTTCAACTGTTCCACCCAAGGCAGCAGTTGGAAAACTGATAAATAGATTATAAATTACGTCGTTCCCGCTGCGGATCAGATCAGGGTCTTCCTCTTCTTCAATTACGACCAGTAAATCGCCTTTAATACCTCCTCTTCGTGCGGCGTTTCCTTCCCCCGATATTGTTAATTGCATTCCTGCAGATACACCGGCGGGAATTTTGATAGGAATAATCTCTTCTTCTCGTACGATACCTTCGCCATTACAGTGAGGACATTTTTTTGTAATTATTTTTCCTTCGCCATTGCAAGTTGGGCAGGTGGATGTTGTTTGCATTTGTCCCAAGATGGTATTGGTTATGCGTGTTACCACACCTGAACCCTTACATGTCTGACAGGTAGCAACCGAATTGCCGTTTTCCGATCCATTGCCATGACAATAGGTGCATGCTATATATTTTTTTACTTTTATTTTTTTCTCAACTCCGGTAAGTATTTCTTTCAAGTTTACTTTCACTTTTACTCGAAGGTCTGATCCCCGGTTTGGGCGTTTACTCGTACGCGAAGACCCGAATCCGCCAAAATTTCCGAATCCGCCAAAACCTCCGAAGTTGCCGAAAATATCCCCGAATTGTGAGAAAATATCCTCCATTGACATTCCGCCGCCAAAACCGCTTCCTGCAGTTCCATTGACTCCGGCATGTCCAAATCGATCGTACCGTGCACGTTTGTCCGCATCACTTAAAACTTCATATGCCTCAGCTGCTTCTTTGAATTTTTCTTCTGCTTTTTTATCTCCCGGGTTTCTGTCGGGATGATATTCAAGTGCTTTTTTGCGGTATGCTTTTTTTATTTCTTCAACCGTTGCTGTACGAGGTATCTCAAGTATTTCGTAATAATCTCTTTTTTCTGTCATAGTTATTCACCCACAATTACTTTTGGGAAACGGATTACTTTATCGTTTAAAGTATATCCCTTTTGTACAAGATCTATTACCACTCCTTCCTGCGATTCTTCAGGAGCGGGGATGGTACCTACTGCTTCAAATTTTTCAGGATCGAAGGGTTGTCCTATGGCTTCGATCTCTTTTATTCCGTGTTGTCGAAGGAAATTCAAAAATTTGGTATATATCAAATCGATTCCTTCTAAGAGAGCATCCCTGTCGTCGCTTTTATGTAACGCAGCTATAGCACGTTCAAAATCGTCGATGAGAGGAATAATGTCACTTAGTACTTTTTCTCCTCCACTTTTTATAATATCGGCTTTTTCTTTTAGCGTGCGTTTGCGATAATTATCGTAATCAGCAAAAAGGCGAATATATTTCTCGTTCAGCTCATCGTATTTTTGCTGAAGTTTCTGGTGTGTATCCTGTTCGGAAGTTTCCATTTTTTCTTTCTCTTCTGACAGATTGTCGTTTGTTGTTATATTCTTTTCTTTCTCAACAGGGGAGGTCGTTTTTTTCATTTCCTTATTTTCTTGAGAATCGTTATATTTTTTGTTTCCCTTTTCCATAGCCATTTTTATAAGTGTACAATATAATATTTCAAATTAGTATGTATGTTATTTCTTTTTAAAAATGAAATTGTACGCTTCACTTACAGCAAATATCTTGCCAAAAATGCATTAAAACAGAAAAGGATGTAAAATGTCTCTGAATTCAAAGAAAAAGTTTACACCATTCATCGAATATGGCAACTTGCTGCTCGCCATGTTTTGCCAGGCCGCGTCGTATTTTTTTGATGGATTTTTCTTTTCCGGGATGCGATTTTGAATAAAATTTATCTGCAAAGCAAATGATTTTTTCTTCCATACTTACGGGAATCATATCGCGGTGAGGAAGCGGTAAATTGTTTTCAATAATCATTTCAAGAGTAATTCCTGTACCGGTATGTCGTTCACAAACAAGGCCATGTTGAGGATATCCCTCGCTTATCAATAATTCGTTTCCCAAATATCCATGGCAAATATACGGGTATTTTCCGTAACAGCCAATGCGTGGTGCATGTGTCTTAAAAATGCCGATGTCATGTAACATAGCAGCCTCTTCTATAAATTGTACATCGATGGCCAATTCGGGATGTTTATGAGCAATGGAAAGGGCTTTGTTTGTGACATCGGTTGCATGCGACATATATATATTGTATAATTTAGTCCCTTTTTTATAGTACTTATCAATAATGAGCTGTGGGTCCATTTACTTTCTAATACTTATTATTCTATTGATTTTTTGCATAAACAAGAGCGCCCTAAAGTAGAGCGTTATAAGGATTAAAATTACAATGGGACTACAAATTTTTTTAACGAAACATCTAGCAACGATTGAGGCACAGCTTCCTTTACTTCGTTTTCAATGATAGTAAGCATTCGTTCACGCGGATATTCTTTGCGAGTAATAAGACTTATTTCACGTACAGGTGTACTATTTCTGAATGGGCGAACATTTTTTTTCTGTTTCTCACTCAGATTGCCTATAGCCATTTCGGGAATCACTGTTAGGCCATCGTTTGCATCAACAATATTGATAAGAGTATCAATGCTTCCTGCTTCGTAGGTGAAAATCGGATGATTTCTTCCTCTTTTTCTCATATTGCATAAATGTAATATTTGGGTTCGGAAGCAATGCACCTCGTCCAAAAGCCAAAGGCGGGTTGTATTTAGATCGTTTTCATTCAAAGTCGTTTTTGCGTATAGCGATTTTTCTTTTGGGGAAACATACGCGTAGAATTTTTCGTAATATAGGGGGAGTTCTGCGATATGTTCATCATTTAGTGGTGTTGCTAGAATAGCTCCATCCAGTGTGCCTTTTGATAATTGGTGCAATATCTGATTTGTTGTCAGTTCGTTGACAACTATTTTAATATCAAAACGGTGATATTGGTGTACCTGCATCAACCTCGGTAACAAATAAGGGGAAACGGTGGGGATTATCCCTAAATGGAAAGTCCCCTTTACAACTCCTTTTTCTTCTTGAATGATTTCTTTGATTCGATTAATCTGAGCAAGTGCAATACGTGCCTGATTGATGATTTGTATTCCAATTTCAGTAGGTTGAACAGGCAATTGTGTTCGGTCGAATATTTTCACTCCCAGCTCGTCTTCGAGTTTTTGAATCATCATACTTAACGTGGGCTGTGTCACAAAAGAGGCTTCGGCGGCTTTAGAAAAATGGCGATAATTATCTACGGCTATAATGTATTCGAGTTGCTGGATATTCATCGTTTATAGTTTGAAAAATATTTCATAAACTGAACCCGCTCGTATAAAGCCGGACTTGCAATATTGGCATAGTTGAGCTTACCTTTAAACTCGGAAAGGCTTTTATAATTATGCTGTTCCATCCATTCTTCCATATAGGTAAGCATGTTCCCAACAATGTTGGGCCCTTTTTGATACAACACGCTGCATAGTTGGATAGCGCTTGCTCCGGCTAAAATACCTTTAATGGCATCTTCCCATGAATGTATGCCATAGGAGCATGCGATATCGCATTCGGGGACTTTCCCCGAAACAATGGCTGTCCAGCGCAATGTGTCGCCAAAATCCGAAGGGTTGCTGAATACGGGTCCTGAAACAATTGCCTCCTTATGTATATCGATATCGAGCTGATAGAAGCGATTAAACAAAACCACACCGTTGTTTCCTAGTGCTTTCAATTTTTTTATCAACCCCGGTAAATTACTGATTGTTTTCCCCATTTTTACTATAATCGGGATGTGAACGGTTTTTTTTTAGTTCTCTCACAACATTTTGATGGAATTCTTCCGAATAATTATCGGAGAATTCGCCGGCATTAAGGAGGAAGATGTTGAGTTCAATTGCATCGGCTCCGGCAGCTTCAATGTTTTTGGCAAATTCTGTCCATCGGCTTAACTTGTAGCAGTTGATGCTGGCAATGATTGGGATGTTACATGCTGCCTTGGCCGACTGAATAAGATCGAGGTAGTTGCCTACATGATTCATTTTTACATACGTATTGATGTAATCGACAGCTTCAGGATAATCGGAAGTGAGGCTCAATTTTTCCGAAAGACTTTCGATTTGTTCTTCAAACAACGATTTCAACACTACGGCACCTACGCCTGCTTTCTCAAGATCTTTTATTTTATTCAATGAATTTGTTAAACCGCTGCTGCCGGCGATCAATGGATTTTTCAATGTAAGTCCGGCAAATTTTGTTTGTAAATCGGCCATTTTAATGTTTGTTTATCTTTATCAGGATTTTATAAGTTCAACAAAAGTACGCTTTTTATTGATAAAAAAATTCTTTTATATAAAAATATAAATATTATTCATGTTCAAGTGGAGATTGATTTTGGCTATATCCGCGTTATCTCTCTCCAAAAATCAACGTTCCGATCCGAATCATCGTACTACCCTCTTCAATGGCAAGGGGGTAGTCGTTTGTCATACCCATCGATATTTCTTTAAATGCCGGCACGTCGGCGAAATACTTATTTTTAAATTCGTCAAAAAGCGATTTCAGTAAACGAAATTCTTTTCTTATCTGATCTTCGTTGTCGGTAAAGGTGGCCATTCCCATTACTCCGCAAAGCTGCACGTGAGGGCATTCTTTCCATTTGCCTTTGGCTAGAAATTGGCGGCATTCATCGGGAGAAAAGCCCCCTTTAGTTTCTTCTTGTGCAATATGAATCTGTAACAAGCAAGGAATTTGTCGTTGGTTGGCTGCTCCCTGCTTTTCGATTTCGAGCATGAGCCGTTCATTTTCTAAACTGTGAATCAGTTGGATAAAAGGAGCAATATATTTTACTTTGTTTCTTTGTAGATTTCCAATAAAGTGCCATTCGATATCTTTAGGTAGTTGTTCGTATTTTTCTTTTAGTTCCTGCGCACGGCTTTCGCCAAAAATCCGTTGCCCGTGGTTATACGCTTCCTGGATTGTTTCTGCAGGATGAAATTTGGAAACAGCTACAATTTTTACTTCTTTCGGAATTGATTTTCGCAATTTATCAAGATTTTCTTTTATCATATTCATTCTTCTTTTTGTTTCTCCTGTTCTCCCACATAAGGGAATACATCCATAATGGGTGTTTCGGTTAAGGCGGCAACAGAATAATCGATCATGGTCTTTTTCATTTCCGTATCAACAATATCCAATGCTTCATTCAATGTGCTTGCTTGAACCAGCATGTTTACTGCTGTCTTTTTTTCCGCTCCGCTTTTCTCGTCCAACGTGATGAAATAAAGTTTTGCTTTATAAAAACGGTCGCCCGTTTCATTAAAAAATGTTTCGTTGTATTTTGCCCTTTTTATATCGGCAATGGAAAATTCTCCCGAAATATACGGTTTAATCTCTTCGATAATTCGGCTTTCGGCCTCGGTAAACGACAAAGCATCTACAAGATAGGGTTCGGTTACCGTTTTCTGCATGCCCGATTCCTGCATTTTTTCGTATTTTACTTTACATTCAAACCAATTGTACATCTTGTTGTTTGTTAAAATATTATCAGTATAAGCAATGTTTTGGAATATATAATAATTTATATTACTGACACAAAATTAAGGATTTTCCTGCTTATGCAAGGAATAATGTAAGCTATTTGTATTTGTAAGGCGAGAAAATTATCCGTTTTTTGAACCGTACAGTTGTTACTTGCGTTATTTAAGTGTGTGTTTATTGGTTGATTTTTAAAATAGATAGAAGGAAAAAAGAGATGAAAAAAGTATTATTAATTGTAGATGTTCAGAACGACTTTTGTCCGGGTGGCGCGCTTGCGGTAAAGGATGGCGACAAAGTAGTACCGGTGATTAACAGCATTATTGATAAATTTGACCTTGTGCTTGCATCCAAGGATTGGCATCCGGTAGATTCCGTTCATTTTGAAAAATGGCCTGTTCATTGTGTTCAAAATACTTACGGAGCTGAGTTTCATCCCGACTTGCAGGTTGACAAAATTGACCGAGTACTCTTGAAAGGCACTCAAAACAAAGATGATGGTTATTCGGTTTTTGATGCGACAAATATCTCGTTAGCCGATTTTCTGCGTGAAGAAGGCGTTACCGATCTATACGTATGTGGGTTGGCTACCGATTATTGTGTGAAAGCCACGGCACTGGATGCTTGTAAGCAGGGTTTTCGCACCTATGTGATTACCGATGCTGTGGCAGCAGTGAACCTTAATGGAGGCGACGATAAAAAAGCTTTGGAAGAAATGAGTTCACAGGGTTGCATACTTGTGAAATCAAGTGAGATATAAGTTTTGTTATTTTTCGATCTATTCGTTGAAGAAACGTATTGCTTTTTGGGTTAATTTTACACCGATTCCCGGCAAATCGGTAGCGATTATTTTGCCGTTTTCGAGCTTGGCTCCATCAAAACAATCATTAGCGATGAGTAACGCACCGTCAAGATCGGCAAAATCGAGCCCCGATGAAAGCTGTGCCGCGGCCGATATGGCACACGATGTTTCTGTCATACAGCCAATCATCACTTTCATTCCCAGCGCTTGAGCAAGATAGCGCATTTTCCATGCTTCCCGCATACCGGTACATTTCATTAGTTTGATGTTGATTCCCGAAAACACCCCTTTTACCCGTTCCACATCATGAAGTCGTTGTACCGATTCATCGGCAAAAACCGGCAGTGGGCTGTTTTCGGTAATCCAGGCATTGCCATCATAATCGTCTTTCGCCATCGGTTGTTCCACCATTACTACGCCTCTCTCCTTCATCCAGTGAATCATATCCAATGCATAGTGTTTGTCTTTCCACCCCTGATTGGCATCCACCGTCAGAGGCAGGTCGGTAACACTACGAATGGCTTCTATTACCCGCTTATCGTCCGTGCCGCCCACTTTTACTTTCAGTATGTTGAATCGTCCCAAGGCTTCTTTGGTCTTTTCGCGTATCATTTCATCGGTATCGATACCAATCGTAAACGTAGTATCGGGAGCTTTCATTTTATCCAGACCATATATCTTGTACCAGGGGACGCCGATAATTTTTCCAGCCAAATCGTGCAATGCAATATCAACCGAAGCTTTTGCTGCTGTATTTCCCGGAGCTATCCGATCTACATATTCTAGAATTTCTTCCAGGTGGGTAGGATCATGGAATCCCGAAAGATCTATTTTCTTCAGAAAATCGATAACCGATTTCTGTGTCTCGCCTAGATAGGGTGGGAGGGAAGCCTCTCCGTAACCTTCCAGGCCGTCGAATTCGATTTTAGTAAGCACCACAGGTGTGGTTTTTCGCGAAAAGCCGGAAATCGTGAAAACGTGCCTCAGTTGAAGGTTGTAAGGAATCCATGACAGTTTCATCTTTTTGGATAATAAGGGTTGTTTTTTCGCAGCTGTTGTAGTGAAAAAGTTCGGTACTGTGAGTGTTGCTGCTGCTAGAGCCGAAGTTTTTATGAATTGCCGTCTGTTTTGTTTCATTCGTTCGGATGATAAAACGCATTTTTATCGATTTCTTCGATGCCCGGTGTATTGATTTCACCAAGTATACGTTTTGTACGCAAATAACGTCCGGTATTGTACTCGTCGTACAAGGGGTCGTCCAAATCGAAGCTGCCGATTCGGATGTTATCTGACGCATGAATAAACCGTTTATTGCCAATATAAATACCTACATGCACTACACGCTCCTTGGAATTTTCGGCTTTAGCTTTTGTACCAAAAAATACCAGATCGCCCGGTTGAGCGTTCTTAAAGTCTCCTTTTTCGTCGATTAGTTTGCCGTAAAGAACTTGTTGAGATGCATCGCGAGCAAGAATTATACCATGCATAAAATACACCAATTTTGTAAATCCGCTGCAATCCAGTCCTTTTGAGGAGGTCCCTCCCCATAGATC
>CAYUIY010000076.1:0-8647 GCA_964444915.1 uncultured Dysgonomonadaceae bacterium | reverse complement strand
TATACTTTGCCAAAAACAACTTCCCTCAAAATTGGGATGTAAGTCTCGGTGGCACATTCAACCTCTTAGACCGCAATTTGTACAATGCTTCCGACTCGTATTTTCAGGCACATTTGATGTTTGAAACGCCTTTCCTTATCCTGAAAAACGTACCCCCCATTTCGCATGGTATTCTTACCGAACGATTGTATCTCAGCCAACTATATACTCCTCAAATCATTTCGTACACCGAACTGGGATACGGCATCGGAAACCGGCTTTTCAATGCGGCCGTTTTCGGATCTTTTCATAAATACAACTTCCATGAAATAGGGATCAGAATGTTGCTCACTTTCTAAAAACGAAAAGGTTATTTCGTCGTCTCATCAAAAAGAACATTCACACCTTCATTATCCAATCTATTCCGCAGCCACTCTTCAATTTTTCGTTTATCGCCGGTACGCAACGAATTGCGCGGAGCCTTAAAAACAACAAGAGGTACTTTCGGCGACTGCGTCAGCGAATCTTTATCAAAAGTAAACGAATGGGTTTCAGCATATGCACAACCCTGAATTTGAGGATACAGCGGTTTTATTTCTTTCAGTATCCTTTCGCCCGTCATGGAAATATTCAAGATACTGTCTATTTGATTTTCACGTTGCCTCAATGCAAAAGTAAGCGCTGTAATCTTACTATTCAATATTTCGGTTTCCGTTTGATATTTTCGTGTTTTTTCCTGAATAAGCGATGCTTCAAAGCCTTGCCGGATAGTTATTTTAGACGTATCCAGCCGATACGCCAATGCCCGCTCTTTTATCACCGTTATTAAAGAATCCGACAAACCGTATCCCGAATAAAACAACTCCACAGTACCGGCGGAAGGATTCACCCGATTCCCCTGTAAATAATTCCCTTCGAGCAACGAGACCTCTTCTATAAAAGCGCGCGAATTACGCGAAAACTCCTCTTTTTTAACCAATCTGTAACCAAAAAAAATGCTCGGAACAAAAGTGGCCAAAATAATAGCCGTAATACCCTGAGTCACTTTACTCTTTTTCTCCGGATCAACAATGGAGCGGATAGGGAATTTCAAAAAACGGCATACAATCAAAGCAGCAAAAGCAATAAAAACCGTATTAATGGCAAACAAATATAAAGCTCCAAAAAAGAAATTCCATTGAAAGGTTGCCAAGCCGTATCCCGCCGTACAAATAGGCGGCATCAGCGCAGTAGCTATGGCCACCCCCGGTATCACGTTACCCTTGACCTTACTGCTCACAGCCACAATTCCTGCCAAGCCGCCAAAAAGAGCAATCATCACGTCATAGATGGAAGGACTTGTTCGGGCCAACAATTCGGAATGTGCTTCGTTCAAAGGCGAAAGAGCAAAATAAAACGCCGAAGTAAGCAAGCTCACTCCCACGGCAAAAGCAAGATTCTTCAGCGATCGCTCAAACAAAGGAAAATCGTATGTTGCCAAACTATAGCCCATCCCGTTAATCGGCCCCATCAGAGGAGAAATCAACATGGCACCGATAATCACCGCAGTAGAATCAATATTCAATCCTACCGAAGCAACAACAATAGCAAATATTAAAATCCAAAGATTTGTCCCTCTGAAAACAATCCCTTGAGCTATTGTTTCGTGAATAAAATCATAATCTTCGAGTTCCGAGCGAAGATCAAACCAGGCGAGTAAATTTTCGAGCTTTCTTCCCATGTCTCATTTTTATAAATACAAAACTACAAAAAAATTCAAATGAACGAGAAAAGAAACAAAAAGTGCAGCCGGAAATTACCGGCCACACCCAAACACAATGAACTAAAAAATAGAGCTTACAAAAAGATCCAATCAAAAAACATCTTTTAAGTAAACATGAAGCGATTTATCAATTTCAACTGTTTTCCCCGGAGGCACAGCAATTTGAATCGACATGTACTGATTTCTGTATCCTTGCTCGATGGGTACAGAGAAAAATTCAGGCAACAGCAACAACGAATCCTTTTGTTCAATAGGATAAAAAAAATCAGTCAGTTTTGCTTTTGCCATTTTCGTCGACTTCCCGGAACAAGACGCACCCAGATGCAAATGAAATAAAGAATCACGGCTTTCAATGATTTGCAAACTGATTTTAGAAAATAACAGCGAATCTTCATTCTCCGTATAATAGGGTAGTTGAGGAATTTCATTATCGATCCCACAACCGATTTTAAAAGCATTATAATCGTTGGGATACTTCATCTTTTCCACATATAATTTATCGCCATTAAACGACGAAAGCACAATTTCTTTTTCATTGAAACCGGTCATTTTGAATTTTTCTCCCACTCTCACAGCCAATATTCCTGCCGTAACCATCCCCAAAACCCATAAAATTAGTGCAAACACCCCTATCAAGGGTCTAAATTTTGCTTTCATGATGCGTCGGGCAATCCACGTAACAATAGCCACAACAGGAATTGCCACCACAAGAACGAGTGAAATCCACAACAAGGTAGTTTCATATCCGGGATCAATAAACAGCGATTTCAACGGCATGAGCCCGATGCCGACAAACATAAGTCCGGCTACAATGGCCGCCAAAATGAGAAAAAAGAAACCCACCACCCCAAAAAAAACAATTTTGCAAAGCAAAATCAACACATTCATACATCCCGATCGCTCTGCTGAAGCAACATCCGAAGATTCTGTAAAATTACCTTTCGAAAGGTCCTCAACTTTATTTTCAGCTTTATTTTCAGCCTTACTCTCTGCCTTATTTTTAGCGCTTGCAACATTATCGCTCACCGTTTCGCGAATGGATTTGATGTATTCTTCCTCACCCATCATTTCGAGTTTCTGCTTTACCGTTGTGGCTTTGGGAGTAATAATCCAAAGAACGATATAAACAAGAAGTATGCCCCCATTGATTTTTATGTTCCAATCGACATGTGGCGAAAGAAACAGCCTATCCCAAATAAAAAAAGAAATGGGAGATATAGCCATAAAATTCAGTAATAACGGGACAAGAAAAATCAAACGCGGAATCCACGAATCAATTTTGAAATAAGCAGCCAATCCCCCACAAACACCTCCCAACACCCGGTCGGCGGGATTTCTGTAAAGACGCTTGATCCCACTCCAATCCAATGGTTCAGCTTTCAATACAATCCATAAAACAATGTATACCCAAAACAAGACACTGAAAAACAATACAAAAATCAGCCGTATCCATGTCGGATCTATCCTAAAAAAGTGAGCCAAACCACTGCATACACCACCTATCATTTTATTGTTTGCATCGCGACGCAACGAACGCGATTGTTTTTTGTCCTGAAGTGGATCTTTCAACAAGTCGGAAGGAGAAGCGGTTTGTTCCCCCTCCCTGTCCACGACATGTGCAGGTGCTTCATATTCCGTATCGAAATCTTCCGGCTTACCAATACCGTTAACAATCGCTTCTACATCTTCATCGGTTATACAATTGATGCCATGTTTCAAACGATTTCCAAAAAGTTCGGCAATACGGTTTTCGATATCGTTCACAATTTCGTCTCCACCTTCTTCGTGTGAAAAATAACTTTTCAGACTATCGATGTATTGAGTCAATATTTCAAAGGCCGTTTCCTCAATTGCTATCACCTGACCTTGAAAATTAATACTAATCACTCTTTTCATTGCTGTGGCAATTTTTATTACTAAAATTATTTAATTATGAGCTTGTTCTTCGTTTGCTTCTCCTTTCGTCACCGCTTCCACCCCCTTTACAAGTTCGTTCCATGTAGATTCGAGCAATGCGTAAAACTTTTCGCCCTCCTTTGTCAGACTAAAATATTTACGAGGAGGCCCAAAACTGCTTTCAACCCAACGATACGTAAGAATACCCGCATTTTTTAAACGATTCAACATAGGATACAAAGTACCTTCAAGTAGCTGAATCCCGGCATTTTTCATTTCATCGATGATATCCCCGGGATACGCCTCCCCTCGTTTAATAATCGATAAAATGCAGTACTCCAGCACCCCTTTTCGCATCTGACTCTGTTTGTTCTCGATATTCATTTTTTCATTCATTACCCTTCGCGACACAAAATTACATAAAACAAAGTATTATGCAATACAAAGTACTATATATTTTCTACGATTTTAATATTTTTTATACGAATCAACCACCGTATCTTTAGAAAAAAGAGAGCAAAAAACACATCCTCTCCACCCGGATGAAGCAATCTCGCGAAATTTCGTTTATATTTGTAACACAAATTGGAAAAACTATGACGTTACTCGGTAAACACATCGTCTTGGGAATAACCGGCAGCATTGCCGCATACAAGTCGGCCATACTTACGCGTCTACTCATAAAAAAAGGAGCCGAAGTGCAAATTGTAATCACCCCCGCCGGCAAAGAATTCATCACACCCGTAACTCTCTCGGCATTATCCGGGAAGCCGGTAATCAGCGAATTTTTTGCTTCTGCAGACGGCACATGGCACAGTCATGTCGACCTCGGTCTTTGGGCCGACGCCATGCTGGTGGCTCCTGCCACCGCCTCCACCATCGGGAAAATGGCAAACGGCATTGCCGACAACATGCTCGTCACCACGTACCTTTCCATGAAAGCCCCCGTTTTTGTTGCACCGGCCATGGATCTCGATATGTATCGGCATCCCGTCACCCAACGCAATCTGCAGCTGCTGAAATCGGATAATGTACACATCATCGAACCTGCCGAAGGCGAGCTTGCCAGCCATCTCGAAGGCAAGGGACGCATGGAAGAACCCGAAAACATTGTTGCCCTCCTCGAAAATTTTTTTTCGCAATGCGACACGCTGAGTGGAAAAAAAATCCTCGTAACTGCCGGCCCCACCTACGAACGAATCGACCCCGTACGTTTCATTGGTAATTTTTCTACGGGGAAAATGGGCTACGCCCTTGCCGAAGAATGCGCAGCCCGCGGAGCCGACGTTACGCTCATCTCCGGCCCCACCTCCCTTTCGGTTACTCATCCCCGCATCCGCCTCATAAAAGTAGAATCGGCCAACGAAATGTACGAAGCAGCCATAACCGCCTTCCCACAGATGGATGCCGCCATCTTGTCGGCAGCGGTAGCCGATTATCGACCCGAGCAAAAGGCCGACGAAAAAATCAAACGCACCGACGGCCAAAACATCGCCATTACCCTCCTGCCCAATCCCGACATTGCCGCCGCACTGGGCAAAATAAAAAAACCCGGCCAGCTGCTCGTCGGTTTTGCCCTTGAAACAACCAACGAAGAAAAAAATGCACAAAAAAAATTGGAGAAGAAAAACATGGATTACATCGTACTCAACTCGCTCAAAGACAAAGGAGCCGGCTTTGGTTACGACACCAACAAAATCACCCTCCTCTCACGCAACGGAGAGAAAAAAACGTTCGAATTAAAACCCAAAAAAGAAGTAGCCAACGACATCATCGAACATACATTTATACCCTTTTTCGAAAAAAAGAAGGAGACCGAGTCATGAAAAAACGGAGCCCTTTTCTCTTTTTCATTTTCTTTTTCTTTTGCAAATTCCTAATCTTTTCATCCGATGCACAAGACTATTCCTCACCGACTTATGCGCAAGACCCTGCCTCCGTATCTTATGCTCAAAACTACACACCCCCGTTAAAAATCAACCTCCGGCTGAGTGCCAATTTCGGGGAACTCAGAGACAGTCATTTTCATTCGGGTATCGACATCAAGACCAACGGCACCGTCAATCAGCCGGTTTATGCCGTAGCCGACGGCTACGTTTCGCGCATCAGCATCTCTCCCGGAGGGTTCGGGCGCGCCTTGTACATTGACCACCCCGACGGTCGCACCTCGGTTTACGGACATTTAAACGCCTTTGTACCCAAAATAGCCGAGTATGCCGAACAAAAACAATACGAACTCGAGCGTTTCCGCATCGACGTATTTCCCCATCCCTGTGAACTTCCCGTGAAAAAAGGCGAACAAATAGCCCTGAGCGGCAATACCGGCTCATCGGGCGGTCCGCATCTGCATTTCGAGGTACGCGACACCCGCACGCAAGATCCGCTGGATGTCCTGGATTTTTTCGCCCACGCCGTCGTCGACACCCAAAAACCCGACATCCGCGGCATCGCTTTCTATCCGGTCAAAGGCAAAGGCGTTGTCAACGGCAGCAATAATCCCCTCCGCTTGGCGATAACCAAAAACAAAGCCGGCACCCCCCTCCCTCCGGGCAAAACGATTTCCGCATGGGGACGCATCGGCGTGGGCGTTCAGGCTTACGATCGCATGGACGGACAAAACAACATTTACGGCATCAAACACGTACGATTGTATGTCGACGAACAACTTGTTTTTCGCAGTACCATCCACCGCTTTCCCTTTTCCAAAACCCGCATGCTCAATTCCTTCATCGATTTTGAAGAACTCCGCAACCGAAATTCCTTCTACATGAAATCGTTTGTCGAACCCGGGAACACCCTTCCCTTTTACGAAACCGTCGACAACGGATTCATCGATATCGACGAAGAACGCAACTACCGCCTGCGCTACGAACTCGAAGATTATTACGGCAACACCCTCGTCTATCCTTTCGTCGTCAACGGGATCCGACAACCCATTCCCCCTCCGGAAAAATGCGACCGTTTTATGACATGGAACACAAACAACGCCTTCGTCGCTGCCGATTTTTGGCTACACATCCCCTCCGGCAATCTCTACGACAATTGTTGCTTTGGCCACTCATCCACACCGTCTGCCAACTATCTTTCCGATATCCATCAGGTCAATTTTTCGCCCGTTCCCCTGCACGACAACGCCACACTTTGGATCAAGACGAAAACCGACATTCCCGAATACCGAACAAAATACGGCATCGTAAAAATCGGCAAAAACGGAAAAACAAGCTGGATGGGCGGAAAATACAAAACCGGCGGAATAGAAACGACCATCGGCGAATTGGGACAAAAATATGCCGTCGACATCGACACCATCGCCCCCGAAATCGTACCTCAAACACCCGAAAAATGGGTGGCAAACCGTCGTATCCGCATCGCCGCAACAGACGACAAAAGCGGCATTCAATCGTTCAGGGGCGAAATCGACGGCAAGTTTGCCCTCTTCACGCACGACATCAAATCCCGCTACTACACGTATGTTTTCGACAATAAACGACTCACCCGCGGTCAAAAACACCTCCTCGTCGTCACCGCAACCGACGCTGCCGGCAACACCGCCACATACCGCTATGAATTCGTGTATTAAATCAATCCCAATGTCTCTTTTGCCAAGCGGATTTCCTTCTCGCTACCCGTATATTTGCCCTCCGAATCCGACAATTTCACACACTCGTGCCATTTGTCGCGAGCCGTTATTTTGCAGCGGAAAAGTTTCATGACGATATTCATTCCTTTGATATCGTTTCCCACGTCGGCCGTCAAATTGGTACCAATGCCAAACGTAGCCCCGATACGGTCGCCACAATAGTTTTTTATCTCGATGGCCTTGTCCACATTCAGGCTGTCCGAAAAAACGATATACTTTATCTTCGGGTCGATTCTCAGTTCCTCATAGCGTTTAATCGCCTTATCCACATAAACAAAGGGATCGCCGCTATCGTGACGCAAGCTGGTAAACAAAGCCGCATGTTTTCTGCTGAAATTTCTGAAAAAAACATCGCTTGTATACGTATCTGTCAGCACAGTGCCGAGATCACCATCATATACATTAATCCAGTTCTCCATCGACATGTAGTTTGCCATCTTGTATCCATAAACCGATCCGTGAAACTGCACCCACTCGTGCGGATGCGTTCCCGTTACGTTGACACGGTGTTTATACGCCAGATACACGTTGCTTGTACCGAAAAAGTTTTTCCCCGCATAGTGCTTCAACAACTCGGTAACCCGGTCTTCCACATCGAAACTGAACCGGCGCCTCATGCCGAACAACGAAAACACGATATCGTTCTCCTTCATTCTCGCCGCTTTCTCGATAGCCGCTTTCTCCATATACGCCATATCGGGCTTTTGCCCCGTCACCTTGAAATACAGTTCCGAAACAGTTGCCAAAATAGGCGTTTCCCACAACGTAATCCGGTAAAGCAATCCCGATGCCTTGATGTGCAATTTATGATTTTCCATCGTAATCTCCACTTCCGAAGGATCAAAACGAAACCCTTTCAAGTAATCGATATAAAAAGGCGGGAGATAAGGTATATTTTCCCGCATGAATTGCTCTTCATCTTTTGTAAGATAAAGTTTCGACATATCCTCCAGTTCCTCGCGCAACAGTTGGTCGAAACCGTCAGGATAATCGCCGTTGTTCCTGTCCACAAATTCAAACTCGCCGTAAGCACGCGGAAACAGCTTGGAATACGCGTAGCTGGTGGTAAACTTGTACAAATCCGTATCTAAAATACTCTTGATTATTGCCATTTTTCTCCGTTTATTTTAATTCTCGTTTCTTTCTTTACACATACGAAATTATTAAAAAATGTTTTCCAATCAAAAACAAATAAACCTTAATTCTTCTTTTTTATCCTTCACCTTGCCTTATTTAACGCCTCAATCGGTTTTTTTGCCCGTTATTTTGATTAATTTTGTTCAAACGTACCCACAATTAGTGAAAAATAGAACAAAACCATGCGAAAAAAGTCGCTTATCGTAACCGTACTTTATTTTTTGATTTTTCCG
>CAYUIY010000075.1:0-8966 GCA_964444915.1 uncultured Dysgonomonadaceae bacterium | reverse complement strand
CGACTTGGTGTCCAAATCGCCCTATTATAAAGCTACCTCTAAAGATGTGGATTGGCTGCAAAAGGTACGCATGCAAGGACGGGTACAAAAATGGGTAGACCATTCCATCAGTGTAACCATTAATTTGCCGGCCGATATCACAGAAGATCTCGTGGGCGAGTTGTATATGGAAGCTTGGAAAAGCGGATGCAAAGGATGTACTGTTTATCGTGAAGGCTCGCGTTCGGGGGTTTTGATTTCGAATGATGAGAAAAGTAAAAAAGATTGTTTTGAAATGCCTCAAGTTGTTACTCCTCGTCCTACCGAGTTGGAAGCCGATGTAATCCGATTCCAGAATAACAAGGAAAAATGGATTGCTTTTATCGGTTTGCTTAATGGAAGACCTTATGAAATTTTTACCGGTCTCAACGATGAAGACGATGGTATTTTATTGCCTAAGAGGGTAACAAAAGGGAAAATCATAAAGGCGTATGATAATGATGGACGAAAACATTACGATTTTCAATTTAAAAACCGGAGAGGATACAAGGTAACAATAGAAGGATTGGACAGCAAATTTAATCCTGAATTCTGGAATTATGCCAAGCTCATTTCGGGTGTTCTTCGTTATGGAATGCCAATCGATCAGGTAATAAAATTGGTATCGGGGTTGGAGCTCGACAGTCAGACTATCAACACCTGGAAAAGCGGTGTAGTGCGCGCGTTGAAACGGTATCTCCCGAGCGATTCGGAAGCAAAAGGAGAAGAATGCCCCGTTTGCGGTCAGGAGACATTAGTTTATCAGGAGGGTTGTCTGAAATGTCGCAACTGCGGTGCTACTAAATGTGGATAACTGTTACAAAAGTAAATAAAAAAATCCTGTAAAATTTTTAGTTTTACAGGATTTTTTATTGCTTATAAGTTTGTCTTTCCGGCAGAGAGAGGGCACTATCTGTCAATTTTTTCAAATGAGACTTTTTCGGTTAACAGAAAAAATGACACACCTTTATTAATAAAAAAACCTTTTCTTAATATCGTTGGCACGGTGCAGCCGTCCGTTTTAGAGGGGATATTTCAAAGGAATAACGGCGAGACTTCGGGCTTTATGCAAAGGTTTCTTTTCTTATTTCCTGAATTTCCGGAGAGGAAGTACAATCCCCAATCGGTTGACACGAATATTCTTCAAATGTATAATAACCTGATAAACAGTATTTTGGATTTAAACGAGGATACAACCTTTGAAACGACATTGAGCCCCGATGCAGAGGAAAGGTATAAAGAATATTTTTCACAATGCGAGAAAAGCCGAATGCGGTCGGATGACTTTTGGGCTTCGGTTTATAGCAAGGCCGAAATTCAGGTTTTAAGGATTGCTTTAACGGTTAAATTGGCACGGCTGGCCGAAATAAAGAGCGCTTTTGTGGAAGTTGAGGATATAGAGTGTGCTGTTGAGATGATGGAGTATTTTATTCAATCGCTTCGAAAATTTAAGGCGACAATTCCCAAGCCGAAAATTAGAACTAGTGATTTGATAAGGGGAATTTTTATGGAAAATCCCCAAGCAAATCAATCGGAGGTTGCACGAATGTTTGGGTTTTCCCGTCCATACGTAAACAAATTGGCAAAAAGTGTCAGGTTAACAGGTTACGGTTACAGTTCCACGCAAACGTTTACAGCAAACGATTACGGCGAAAATGGGGTGTAACCAACGAAAAAGAGGAGATGAAAAAATGAAAACGAAAGTAAGTATATATTGAAACATAACCGACACGATTGAGGCAAAAGGGAATTTATTTTCATTCCTTAACACCGACAAATGGAGACCCCTATCGGACAAAGTCAGGAATGAACCGAATAAGGAGGCGCGCAGCGCTTTAAAGAAAAACTTATCGTGTTGCACACCATCGGGGTTGTTTAATGAGCGCAACAAAGGCGGGTTAATCAAACACAGCGGTTTTATATGCGTGGATATTGACGGCCAAGACAATCCCACAATAAACGATTGGCAGGGCTTCGTTGAGGAATTGGGACACTTAAAGGAAGTTTTATTTGCGGGATTGTCGGTAAGTGGCGGCGGGGCATTTTGTCTCATTCCTATCAATGACCCTAAGAAGCACGAGGAGCATTTCAGGGCGATTGAAGAGGACTTTACAAGGTATGGAATAATCATTGACCACGCTTTTTTATTATGCAAAACTTAACGGAGTAACACTGAAATGAAAGAGAAACTAATCAAAATATTTAATTTGAAATTCGTTACAAAAACGAAGTGGAATGAAATTTATTATTCCGATACCCATGTGTTTATATTTAATATTGCTACAAAAACATGGAAAATTAAACCACGATAACAGGTCATGAGCGAGAAAGAACAGACCAAAAAGATTTTGGAGCAAGCGGCATTTGAGGAAAAGAAAAAAGTACCCGGCTCAGCCGTACTTGGTCAGAAAACTTCTTTCTGAATTTTGTAAATTTTTGTTCATTTACAAATATAGAGCCACAATGTTTAACTCCAAAAAAACCTATAAGGGGAGGTTACTCCTTTGGAAACCCTCAACAGGAAGATAGTACCTCGATATGTTTTAGACGAAAATAATTCCTTGATTTTCAGCGAACGCAAAATTGTGTGCAGTACCTCAATAATGATCAGATCAAAATAATTTAGTTCTTTACAAAAATCAATCAACCTCTTGATAGCAGTAGAAGGAATTGTTAGGCATATATGCCCTACAAACTCTTAATCGTGCTAGTAAGAATTGAAATTCGATAAACTCCGTCTCGAACGAACGGACGTTTACTTCAATATCCGTCAAGGACTCCACGCCCCTGTTTCGTTACGCCGCCGGGTACGTATCTTTCGGCGATGGTCTTTATTTCTTCCGTTACCTCTCCGGTAATCTCCACCTTACCGTCGACAATATCCGTAACGGTGGAGACGATTTCGTGAATTTCTTCGTTTGTATAGCTCTTGTTTACATCATACTGAGGTCTAGTTCTAGATTCACCGCTGCCGATCTGAGATTGCCACCGCCGGCTTTGGCTATCCCTTCGAGTGTCCTCAGCAGGTGCTCTTTGTTCTCCCACTTGCTCAGATGCGGGAAGCGCTCTTCTGTCAGATTCAGCTCGGCTATTATCTCTTCTGCCGTCTTGTTCTTTTGTTCTTTCTCGTTCATGTTGTTCTTTTTTAGAGGGGTCTACATTGCTTTTATCCTCGTCCAAAGGTAATGATTCTTCCTTAATATTGGTTGCTTTTTCGGCTTCTCTTTCCTCTAATCCTCCGGGTTGCTCTCTATGATATCCGGATTGTTCTCTACCTCTTTCGTCACTATCTCCTGAGCTTCTTTCTCCGACAGGTTTGGATTTCTCTCCATAACCACTTTCAGTCGGCGGCGTGCCCACTTCTTCTTTTTCTCCAAATCCGCCAGATCGCTCAATATTAACCCCATTTTCACTCTCTCTTCCGGAGTGGAATTGTTTATGAATGCTTCTATCAGCACGTCTGCTTTTGATAAATTCGATTGTTCTTCTTTCATTGTCGTCTAATTTTTATATGTAGTTATTGTTGTCAAGTCTCACAAGACTAAAATGTTTGTGAAAGCATAGAATTTTATTTGGTTTTGAATTTATGATTTTATTTTTAAATTAGCAATGGTTTTGCTTAAAAATTTCAAAGTTTTAATATAAACTATTTTTTCGGCAGCTCTGCAGATAAGCCACTTTCAGGATAAGGAGGTTCCTCTATCGCATCCATGATGGGGTTAAAGAGGTATTTTTCAGCTCCCAACCAAAAACCTTCGCCCTTCGACTCATCATAAAGATTATTTCCCATTCGGACAATCACCATATTTAAACTTGGAATAACCATCAAATGCTGATTGCCCGCACCTCCCCCGACAAAGGCATCGCGGGGAACAGACCCCCAAACCCCGTCAAAATTACTGTACCATCCGGCAGTTGTTGCCGGCTGAGGATTATTTTTGGTTCGTGTGTCGCTATTCGGTATTTTTTCTTCACATGATGTAGCGGGCATTGCCGTTCCGGCATATGAAGTCACCTTTTTCACATTTAACGAATCGATAATTTGCCTTCCCTGCCAGTTACCTTTGTGTAGCATCAGCAATCCAATTTTGGCAATGGCCTTTGCTGTGAAGTTGCCCCCTCCCCAACCGGGCACCAGCTTCAGGCCATCCAATTCATAGGTTTTTCCGTACCCGATTGTATAATCTTTCTCTTCAATCCCAATGGGTTCATAAATGCGTTCTTTTAAATACGTTCGTATATCCTCGTATTTTGAACCTTTCAGGGATGATGTGACGGCATAAGTCAACATGGCAATGCCGGGATTGCTATATACATATTTTGTACCCGGAGTAAAAATAACCTGAGCACTGTCGCGTGCCAATGAAAACGGATCGGGTTCCTTTCTCCAGAATTGCCCTTTCCACCCGGGGATTCCAAAATGCCTGTCCAACTTTTTCCGTTCCATCTCTGCTTTTTCTTTTTCGCTTGCTTCGGCATCTTCAATCCCGGAAGTGTGAGTGGCCAGCTGCCTAATGGTGATTTTCGATTTTATTTCGTCTTTTTTCCAGGAAGGAATAAAATTACAGGCCGGTTCATCCGGATGGATATAACCATCATCCAATGCAGCAAGTAACGACATTCCACTCACCACTGCTTTTGCCAGCGATGCCGTACTATGTTTTTTCACAGAGTCTTCCCAGCCGGGACTAAACCACTCATAAACAATCTTGTCATTTTTTATAATCAAAAGCTTTTTCGTTCCTTTTTCAGCTAAAACATTTCTCATGCTGTCTAGTTTTTTGGACGACATCCCCCGGCTTTCCGGGGTAGCATATTCCCATTGGAAGTCTGATGGAGTATTTGTGGTTTTTACCTTGTGATTTTCGGCATGGTTCCATGAAACAAAACCGATGATGCTTATAAAAACAATGGTTCCGGCCGTTTTTCGCAAGAAGTCTGTTGAAGTAATCGAAATCATATTCTAATTTTTAGATTTATTAGTTTATCATTCTGCTTTCGCAAGATCCAAATAACTTGCTTGCATTGGTTTTTTCGAATTTTAATATTTTACAATCTCTTCATAAACCGTTTTTTGCCGTTATTGTTTCGTCATGCGGATTTTGTTTGTGCAGTTTCCGGTTTTGAAGTACAATTTCTTCTGATGCATTTGCATAACAATATCGTAAGTTCAACTTAGAAGCACAACTTTTTTAAATGAGAAAAAATTTATCTGATACTTATTGACTTATTAGTTTTTATGTTGGTTAATTCTTTTACCTCACCGGTAACAAACATTATTTTTATGGTAACTTTCTTATGATTTCCGGTTCCAAAATGAATAATGGGATCATCCTGGGCCAGATAACCATAAGAGCTTTTTGCTTCTCTCATTCCAATTAATTCGCCTGTTTGTCCATAAAGATAAATTTTTGCTCCAAAGGCTCCTGCCTGACCATTTGGGGCACACATATTAATTTTTAACCATCGGTTGTCTCCTGAGTAATCATTTCTGTACAATCGGTTGAGATCTCTTTTTACAGCAAAAGCAAAATCCGGATCCCCATCATTATCAATATCTGCAAATGCTACACATCTCGGATCATTAATATTATTGATAGGTATTTTCGGCCCTTTTCTAAATGTGCCATCCCCGTTATTCAGAAAAATGTATGGATGACCGGGAAAAACAATATCCAGAAATGTATCCAAATCCAGATCCGCCAAACCTGCCATATAACCACTGACATTTTTGAAAGTATAGGTATGTGTAAATGTTCCGTTACCGTTATTAATATAAATATAGGCATCATTAAGTCTGTTTTCACCAGGATCATTCACTAGGATCATATCGAGGTGCCCATCGTTGTTCAGATCACCTGTGGTAATACCACTATATGCAGTATGTCGTATTCCTAATTCAGCAGGGTCAACCAATGTGAGGTGATTATCCCCATCATTCCTGAGAATGACGAGGTCTCCTCCTCTGTTACAACTTAAAATATCAATATTACCGTCACCATCAAAATCAGTGGTAGTTACTCCCTGAGCAGCAGGGGCATTTTGCAGATCATCTAAGTTGGACTTAACGAAATTAAAATTACCCTGATTCATATAGAGTTCGTTTTTCTCACCGGGTGGATCATTGCTCCCTTGCCAACCGGAGATAAAAACAATATCAAGCAATCCGTTTTTGTCAAAATCAAAAGCTCCAACACCCCTGGTATATTCACGGGTCTCTTTCATTGAACCATTGGTGCGATCAATGAAATGTTTACCCTTAATATTTTCGTAAACTCTATTATTTGAGGGACCTCCTTCAAGCGCAAGAGTCGAACCGTTAATCAAATCATAATACCCATCGTTATTTAAATCTGCGAACACCGCTCCATGTGACCCTCCGTCAACATCATCAATTCCAAATTTTGCGGCACATTCCTTAAAATAGTATTTACCATTATTTATATAAAACAAGTCAGGGTATGCAATATTAGGACCTTTCCAGTTCATTGTAACATATACGTCCGGAAAGCCATTCTTTGTAACATCACTCCAACTAATACCATGCCCTCCAAGGCTGTCAGGATGAGCAGGACCTCCAAATCCGGTTTCTTTTGTTATATCTGTAAAAATTAAATTATCAATACTCCTGTTTTCCTCAACAGCAATTGCCCAATCAGATACATAAGGTGCATTGAATACATGATTACCGGATTTTTTTGTACCGAGATTGATTTCTTCGTACTTTTTTTTGGTATCGACAGCAATCACTTTTTTTGCTTTTCCGGAAAAACCGTACTCAATTTTATTTGTATTTTCCTTATAAAAAACGTAATAATTATCTGCATCTCTCAAGCAATAGCCATTAGTAATTTCATTATCAACAATCATATCTTTTCTGAATCTGTTGTTGTCATTCCAGAATACCGAAAAGCATTTAAGTTCATCTTTGTTGGAATAGACACCTGTTGAATCCATATTTCCCCAAATAGCGCCTATTCCTCCCGCCATTGTGTGATACCACAAACCTCGTCTGGTCATATCTTCAGAATAATCTTTCCATGGGTAGGGACTGGGAGGACTATTTCTCACTCTGTACCTGTCGCCTGCCAAAGAAGGTTTAGTTGGTCTTGTATTTATCGTTTTAATAAGATCCTCATACGAGGGTCGAAATAACTCATAATCTGAAAAATCCAATCCTTCATAAATCTGATTCAGGATTTTATTTGAAACAGGGGCTCCCATGTGTCCATTCGAAAAGGTTCCAAGTCTACCTGAACGGGCTCCAAGTAGGTGATTCCATCCGGGTTTGGACCACATATAATCATGCCATTTTTTCAAATCCTCTTCGGTAACCCACTCCCATAAATCAAATCCATAACCCATAAACCAGCCCTTTAAGGGACCTAGTTTTTCGGCTATCATATCCATTACAGCCTGCTCCTGTTTGCCCATGACTCCGTCTTTGGTGCTTTTTGACGTCCATCTTCTTTGATGGTCTCCCCAAACCCAGAGGTAGGTTGATCCGCCAGCCTGATAAACTTTCTTTATGATCATTGCAAGTTTATCAAAAGTTTTTGGATCGGGGATAGAGTCCTTTTCAGTCACAACATTATCTCCTATGTGGAACCATTGTCCAAATACAGGTAAATGAATTCCATTGAACCCATGCCCATGCATAAATTCATTAATGAACTTGTCAATATGTTCTTCGGTTATAAGACTGTAATCGTATTCTTGAAACTGTTTGGATTTTTGGGGGATTATATTGCGAAACAGGGCGTCAATCATAATATAATTTGGAACAAAAGCCTGATCTGTACCGGTCCAGATAAACTTATTTTTATATGTTCCAACCTCTCCTCTGTCATTTGTTGATGATTTAGATACGTTAGATACAGTACAACAACGAAAGCTAAAAACGGTAAATAAAATAAAAATAATCCGCAAAGTATTCATATACAATCTGATTTATTGATGTTTGACGTCCACTACGACAGTCAGTCATCAGAAAGATACTTGTTTTCCGACTATCGCTGCCCCGCCTTGAGGAACGAGCTGTGGCAGCATTCCTGATGCGTTTAATGAATATGGAAGAACTATATAAACTTCAACTGTAGTTTTATAATTGTCAAGTCTCACAAGACTAAGATGTTTGTGAAAGTATAGAATTTTATTTGGCTTTGAATTTATGATTTTATTTTTAAATTAGCAATGGTTTTGCTTAAAAATTTCAAATATCTTTTCCGGATATGCAGCCGCAAAATTTGCGTTGCCCCTTGTCTTTGTTGTTTTTGGTTTTTTTTATAATGCCATTGGGGTTGAACATATCGGGCGGCACTATTTCAACCCCAAGAAAATCCATCAACACCTTGTCGTTCGAAAATAGTTTTATCATCAAATCGTCATCCACGCATTTGTTGTGCTTTATTCCATCATAATTGTAATTATTTATGTCGGCAAAACTGAACACCAATTTTTCCGTATAATTTTTCAATTGATTGCCAATATTTTCCGCTTTCTTCAGCAGTTCGTCGACCCCCATTTTATCCCACTTCATCAACTTGCATCATTTTAAAACCAAGTGAAATTACACTATTTCATTATTACCCCAAAAACACTTTAAACTATACTCTATTGCACTTCTAAAAAATCGATTATAAATAGAATTGAATTTGTTTTTGGCATCAAATTCATCGTCACTTAAAAAACTTTCATTCAGGCCTAAAATATAACAATAGAACTTAGGCATAAATATTCACCTCAATTTGAGGGGGAGTCGGAATGTCAAATTCAAATAGATCTTTATTATTCATTTTGTCATTGATTAATGTTTATTCTACATACATTGCTTCCACCAATATATCTAATTCTATTTGAATTTTGGATATTCTTTTAATCATCTTGTTTCTTCCTTTTTTCTTACAAACCTATACAATATTACCTACAAACATTTATATTACTTTTCA
>CAYUIY010000074.1:6949-9106 GCA_964444915.1 uncultured Dysgonomonadaceae bacterium | reverse complement strand
TATTTCCGTAATTTCTTCGTCCGTTTCTTCGACAAGCGTTTCTTCGTCCAATTCTTCAGGTTCCAATTCTTCAAGTTCTTCAAAGATATCTTCTTCAGGTTTTTGTCTTGATAACATGTCCTGTAATTCTATGGTGCTTACAGGGTTTAGAACTTTTACGTTTATATAAGTCCCGCTGAAGCCGGACTCAAGTTCGCCCATCACACGAATAAAAGTCCCCTTTTCTATTCGTTTCAGTTTTTCTACTAACTTTTCACCAAAGGCACGGGCGAAGATGTAGTGCCTAGCTATTTTATCCTTCTTTGGTTTTTCTATTAAAATAGCAAAGGAAGCTTGCGGACCGAAGTTGCCTTCTTTAGTCTTCAAATTGTCTTTGTAATGCAACCGGCCCGTTATCTCCACTGAGCTGTCGTACAAAATTATGAGATCGTCTATTTCGCCTTCCATACTATCGTGCTCCCGTCCTGTTTTTTGATGCGTATTTCTCCTTCGGTTTTTATGGTCATCGGTTTTGTTTCGATATTTTTTGAGACGGTTTTTGTTGCGGGTCTTCTTGCCGTCATCAGTGAAGCAAGATAATTTCTATCTTTAGCCAGTGCCGTTTTAGACCCAGTTTCAAGTATTCCAGAAGCGTAAAGTTCGTAGGTATGCCAGTTGGAGTAAGTGCTTGAGATATAGTTGCCCGAAAGTTCCCCGTAATAGCGTTTTAGTCCGCCAGCTACTGATTTTTCATCGCGTAGGTACCTGGAAAGGATTAAACATCCAGCGGCTACACCTAGGTCGGTCGTAAAAAGCTGGTCCCGCGACATTATTCCGTTTGCCTGAAGTAAGCCGCTATGGATATTCCACATTACCTGCATGGGCCCAGCGGCTTTTGCGCTTGATACTGCTTTAGGGTTGAACATCGACTCAGTTTGCATAACGCCTACGACTAGCCCTACCGGAAGGGAATATTTTTCTGCATACTTCACTGCCGCAGCGGCTAGTTCCAATAAAATATCATTTCCCCTTTCGGGTTTTATGGTCATCATATATTCGTATATCTTCATGACTTTAAGTACATTTTCTTCCTTTGCGTCACGCGGCAATAGTTTGTGGACTGTTTCCGTAGATCCCCGCACGGTAGCGTCAAAGAACAATAATTCTATCGGATGGTCAAGAAAGGAAACGTTTTGAAAGTACGTCTGTATTTCTTTGTTTTCCGCCTTTTGTTTCACTTCTTCTTCGGTTATTATAATTTCTTCTTTGGGTTCTGGCAGGGAAAATGCTTCTTTATGTTGTACTAACAAGAAAAAGATAAATGCAGTTCCTGCCGTTATCAAAAGCAAAGTACTGATAATGGTTTTTTTATTCAATTTCTATTTCCCCTTTCAGCGTTTCTATTTTTTGGGGTTTTATTATTTCTATTTCGGGGTCCATACAAGGTTCACCTGAAGAAAGAAAAAATGCTGCAGGCACACCTACGACGGAAATAACGTCTTCATCTGGCGTATCTGCCTTAAAAAGCCATGCTACTTTGGAAAGTTTTCCAAGTCCCTTAAGGCTTTTTCCCTTTAAGATATTCAGTATTTTATTCATAAATGACCTTCCTTAGCCCGCATTTGCCAAGTTTCGGGCAGTTTTTAGCTTCTGGTATCTTATTGCACCCGTATGGTCTGTATTTGTGGTCTTTCAGATATTTGTGCATTTGACTTGCTTCTTTTTCGTCAAACCTTTCCCTGTCCAATGCGGATATTTTTACAAAACTTTCTTCGTCGGTTAAACAAGCTATCGACAACCAAGCGGGGAAAGATAAGCTTTCAGGTGCATTTATTGCTACGTCTAATATGGGACATCGATGTGCTGCTTGTTTTATTTTGTTAAAGCCAACCGTTTCGGTCGTTTTTGGTGCTTCGGTTTTTTTAGTTTTTGGAACTTTTAAAAAGTCGAACTTGGATATATCGTGTCTTTTTCCAAATACTTGTACGGTCACCAATTTTTTAGGGATGTACTTGCAGTTATAGCTTCCTGGGAACCGTAACGTATGGGACGGGTGGGCCGCGCCTTCGTCGCCTTGCAAATATAAAGCAAGCGCTGCATTTTTTGTTTTAGCAATTTCTAAGTCTACTGGTTCCTTCAACGCCCAATACATATGAACGCCCCGCCCGGAATGTACGA
>CAYUIY010000074.1:0-6849 GCA_964444915.1 uncultured Dysgonomonadaceae bacterium | reverse complement strand
ATTTTTGCCATCATATTTTGTTTCCATAGGGCGGCTTCAAGCGCATATGGGTTTAATGTGTAAGCTTCACATTGAATGACCAAACAGAAAAAGAACACTAAAAGGCAACAGATCTTTTTATATTTTCTATTTCGCAAAGGTAGTATAGCCCCTTTCCGTAAGTTTTCGTATCAGGAACTTTATCAAACTTAATTAACTTTACAGCAGCTTCTGCGTCTTTTCCTGTCCAGGCGTTGGTTTTGCGATCATAATAAAAGTTTTTAAGAAGCGAAAGGATAAAATTGTCGACGTAAGCTGTTTTAATTTTAAGTTCCTTGTCCCCCTTTAGTACGACTATGTTTTCTGACTCAACTACAATTTTTTTTCGCCATTTTAGCATATTTCTTTGTATAAAAGAAATTGAAAAAAATTCGGGCAAAGCGAAAATTGTTATTCCACTTGACGAAGCTATTTTTTTCCCGCCAAGTTCTTCCAGGGCGAATATTTCATCGGCTAAACAAGTTACAAAAAGTTCCCATCCTGCCTTTTTTATACACAGCGCATAAGGGCTTGTTCCTGCTTTTTTATTCAGGCATAGCCAGGTTTTTATTGTCTTTTCTTTAAATTTTTGCGGAACCGTAATACCTTTATATGTGACGAACCTTTCTTCCATTTCTTCGTATAATTTCTTTTCCTGTTCGTTCCCGCCGCAGGCTTTTAGTATTTTGGTGGTAGTTTCGTCTTCCATTATGGGGGCAAGGAAGAAATCGGAAGCATCAACAAATATCCATTCCCTAATATTTATAATTTTTATCGTCCCCTTTGGTGTTGACAAAATTCTTTGATAAGTATATCATAATGTCGTGACTCAATCAATAGCCGGGGAGAATATATATGTTTAATCCTGTCTTGTATGTTAGAAAGAAACCGTCAGGCGAATTAGAATTACCGCTTTTCGCCCGGTTAATGTGGTTGAATTCGGAAAAACCGGGTTGGCGTATTACGTCGGAAAAGTTTTCCGTAGCGGCGTTAGAAGTTCCTGAAGGGAAAGATGTTGCTACAAGATATATCGCCATGGGCCATGTAGCGGTGGTGGACGAACAGGGGCGCAAGGTGCTTTCCGTTCCGGCGTCAGTGGAAATAGATTCGCCTTTCTTTGCTGAAGATCTTTTCCGTGCTGGTGCGGAATTGGCTTTGGATATACTTGGTTTTCATGTAAGAAATATCCCCGCGGAATATTGGAAGCAAGTAGAAGAAGTTCCGCGGGAAGCACCACGAAAAGCAGTTTCGCAAGAAGTTGTAAGGAAGGAGCCAGTTTCAAAGGTGGATCAAGAAGAAACGGTTAAAATAGGACCCCAAGACGACGTTGAAGTGCTTTTTTATAATATTTTAAATAGCAATCCCACTGCGCTGGGCTTTACTAAAAATGATTTAAATGGCCCGCCTGATATGTTGCTTAATAAATATTGTTACAAAGTCACGGGATTACCTTGGAACCTGGCTGGGGAAGAAGAAAAAAAGGCCGTCAGGAAATGTTTAGAAGAATTGTCTTCATAGTAACAATGCTGATGCTTATCCCGACTTTTGCAAATGCAAATACTGTTTTGCGCGTGGAAGGTGCACGGGCATATCTTCTTGGGTTCTTGGGCGGCGACGGTGAAATTTATTCTTCTTCGCCCGCTATACGGGATGATACGCTTTTTACTTTGCGGCGTATGGCTTATCCGCTTTCCACGTGGTCTTGGGTGCAGGCGGTCATAGAAAATTCTTCTGTGCAAGGTGATGTTGTGACGTTGACAGTTTCAAGGCCAGATATTGCTAATTTCATGAACAACAGCTTACCCGAATCGGTAAAGGAATGGAAAGGCTATCTTTCTTTAACAAACGTTGAAGTGCCCATTAAAAAAGAAGAAGTAAAGCTTAAGGTGAATTCGCTTGGTGAAGTAGATATATCGAAAGAAACGTTAAAATATATGCTGCAAGCTGTAGAAGATGATATAATTGAAGCGCTGGATTGGTGTGCAAAAAATCCTAAAGACGCCCCTAGCGTCTATGTGCTTTCTTTGCGGGCAGAAGCAAGGCATGGGATTGTTCCCTTACCGGAAAAAATAAAAAGCAAGATAGAAGAAACAGCAAAAATACTGGAAGGTGGTAAAAAATGAAAAGTTTGTTATCAAAGGTAACACCCAGGATGGTTTCTTGGTTCCAAAGGATCTATATAGCGTTGATGTCGATTGGGATTTCTATTGCAACCGCTCAAGTTCCAAACTACAACCCCACCCATAATGTATGGAAAGGCGATGTGGATGTGGGTCTGGGCGTATTAGACCGGGCTATCACGCTTTCCGTCGTCGTCGGTGTAGCCATTGTGGCGATGGGCTTCGTTTTAGGCGGGATAAAATATATCAAGTCCGATGATATGCAGGGTTCTAAAGATATTTTTGTAAAATGTGCCGTGGCTGGTGTTGTAATTGCTGTAGCACCTGCTTTGGTCAAGTTCATAATTGGATCGTTCGGTATTAGGGACTACTCCAGCGAATTAGGGGGCAAATAATGGAAAAACGCTTCATGCCCAGAAGGTTGCATTATCCGATTCCACTTGTATGGAATTTAACAGCGCCTGAATTTGTGGTTCTTATCGTAACTGGTGGGTTTTTTGCTTTTTTTATCATCAGCGCCAAAACCCCCGTCGTGCTTTTTTCATCTATAATTCTTGCTGGTCTTTTCATCGGCGGGGAATATGTGTTTTTTCAGCTTATGAAGGGCATGGAACGATCGTTATTTAAACATTTAATAGAAAGGGCTAAACATAGGCTTAAAGTCCCAATGAGATATACGGGGAGATAAATATGTTTATACCAACTACTACCGAAGAAGAAAAGGCTAAACGTAAAGCACTTTCATATGGGCTTCCAAGGGAAATTCCCCACGAAGATTATTTCGAAGGGGATGTTATCTATTCCGACGGTTCTTTTGGAAGGATGTACAAGCTTGCGCCGGTCTTCATCGATTCGTTAGACGAATTAGAACAGGAAAACTTCGCTTCTGCTGTGGCGTCTGCCGTGTCGACCCCAGGGTGCGACATCCAATTTTATTGGGAAAAACGCATCTGGCAGCCTGACACGAAGACAACTTTAGCAGATCCTTTGCTTTTTTTAATTCGACAAGACCGGGAAAAGATGTTTTCCGATATGGCTGCCAGGGAAGAACTGTTTTTTGTTACTTCGTCGATGTGGATCAGAAAAAAATACCCACGGTCTGTGCCCGGAAGTTTGTCACGTGTGCTTGAAATGTCCGGAAAAGCAATAGAAAAGTACGCCCGCGAACATGAAGCATTGTCAAGCGAATTTTCTATCCTTTGTGACTCAGTAGTTTCCCCGTTGGAACGTTACCTTAAACCTAAAGTAGCTTCAGCTGAAGACGTAGTAGCTGTCTTATGGCGGTATTTTGCCAATAGCGATAAATATCCCGAATGGAAGTTCGAAAAGCCAATAAGAACGCTTTTTGGTGGGACAGACGTTACGCGCAAGTGGGGCTACCTTATCGTAGGCAACGAAAATGAAAGGCTGGTATCCGTGCTTTCCTTGGACGACATTCCTTCCTATAGCTTTATTTCTATGATAAACCACTTGCTTTTTATCCCCCTTGAAATGACGGTCGTAATGAACGCCCGTGCGTTGTCTATGGAAAGGGTCAAAGAAGATCTGCGGCGGCTTTATAGAAGATATACTTCAGGCATCATAGCTAACGACCCTGAAATGCAGGAACGTGCCGCTGAAGTAGAAGTACTGCTTCGGGAACTTGAAACTACTTCTGGCCAGATGTCTTCTGCTGAAATTTATGTCATATTGTCAGATAAGACGTTACAGGGACTTTCGAAGAAAATATCCACTGTAACTTCAGCGATGAAGTCCCGGGCAGACATGACGATGCGACAGGAAAAGGCGGCGTTGCCTTTAGCTTGGCGTGCCGCCATGCCCGGCTGGTGCTACGCCGGCACTGTCGACAGGGACTTCAAGATAATGTCTAAAAACGCGGCAGACTTAGCGCCGCTTCTTGGCCCACCGGCGTCTTCTGAAAACCCGCTTTTCTTTGTAAAGGCACCGTATGCTACGCTTTGCGGGATAGATATTTTTGATCCACGACTTCCCGCGGGACACGGGCTAGTCGTTGGTTCCACCGGTTCTGGTAAGTCTTTCAGTATGTCTTTACTTTTGCTTTCCGCCATGCCCAAGAACCCGTTAATTTTTATAATAGACAAGGGCGGAAGCTATAGGAAGCTTTGTTCTATGCTTGGCGGGTCTTATATCGATTTATCTGGGAACGTAGCTTTTAACCCACTTGAAGGAAGAAATGTTTGGAAGGAACGTTCTTCTATCATTTCGCTGATGCTTCAGACGATGATTGCTGGTGAAGAAGGTATCAGCCGTGAAGAAAAAGTAATTATCGATAGGTTAGTCGCTGAAGTTTACCAGTCTTTCGATCGGGAAAATGTCGATAGGGAACCAACGCTTTCCGATGCATACAGAATTTTGCGGGTACAAAAACTTTTTGATCCCGATACTGAAGACCTTGAACGAGCCCAACGACAAGTTCTTTTGCATTTAGCTAAATGGACCCGCGTGGGAAGCAAGGGAAGCAGCTTTTATTCCAAAATGTTGGATAACCCCAAGACCACAGTTAGCGTAGAAGACGCTGACTTTATTGTATTCGACTTACAAGGCGTGGAACAGTATCCGGATATCATGCAGGTCATATTTTTATATCTTACCGATATCGTTCAGCGCAGGATCGTCAAAGAAAAACAGCGGCAGAAAATTTTAGTATTTGACGAAGCCTGGGCGCTGCTTTCCAGCGAAGAATCAGCAAACTTCATGGGGGAACTATATAGAACCATGCGGAAGTTTGACTGTGCTGTGTGGGCCATCACGCAGGACATATCGGACATCGAAGGTTCTTCCGTGGCTGCGGCGATAATGACCAATACATACCGCTATATTGTGCTAAGACAGGTCAATGAACGTGCAATTAGTGCAATTGAAAGGATTTTAAACTTAAACGAAATAGAAAAACAGGTGGTGTCACTGTTAGACCAAAAGAAAGGCTATTATTCCGATATATTTTTAAAACAGATGGGGATAGGGGCTTCTAGGGCATCGATCGTTCCTTCGCCCATGGAATATTGGATGGCGACAACTGACCCCAATGACAACAGGGAAATGGAAGAACTTTTAAAGAAATACAAGCTGGAAGATGCACTGAAAATTTTAGCTCAACAATATCCCCACGGCGTAAAGGGGGAAAAAGAATGAAAAAAATATTAATTGCTTTAGTGTTAATGGTCGTCGTTGCTTCTGTTGCTTTCGCTTCAATTCCGGTGGCCAGGACGGATAACTTCTTGGAAAAACTGTTTTTGGCAAGATACCTGGAAATGCAGACATGGATGCAGAATGTGGCATATTCAATATCTAATCCTAAAACATTGGGGGATTTATTGGCTTTGCCAAACAAACTAAAGGGGTTAACTAATTCATTAAAAAGTATGATGGATTTCGGCAATCTTTCTGGAATGGTTACGGGGAATTTGCTTCGTTTAGGAAATAATGCGCTTGGCGAGCTAGGCGACCTTGGGGATTTTGTTAAGATGCAAGACATTATCAGGGGCGACTTCAGTCGTACTATGTCGCGGTTAGAAAGGGCTATAAAGAATATCCCCATTAGCGGGGAAAACGGCCAAGAAGTTTCTGCGGAAGTAGCTAAAAATTCAACCGCAGCAGCTATAGAAACCGCAAAGACAGTTCCCATGTCGGTGCCTGCCGTTTCTTCTGAAGTGGCGTCGCAAATAATAACCAATTCCCCTTCTTTGGTTGCAAGGCAGCAAAACGTCATAGCTACGGCTTCGGGGGCCAAGATGCATTTGATGGAAGAATATGCTTCTTTTATTGCGCGATATGATGGCAAAGATAGTGCCCATCGAAAGAAAGTTGACAGCATAATAGACCAAACACAGGAAATCGTGGAAAGCTCAAAAGACTATGCCCAGACCATAAGACAGATGGAAGCACAGCAAGCAATAGCGCGTGTAGGCGCAGACCAGATAGCGCTGCTTGCGTTGCAAAATGTCTTGCTGGCAAATATCAATAACACGCTTGCGGACGAAATAGTGTTGCTTTCAAAGATTGGTCTGGCTGGAACGGAAGAATATGCTAAAAATATTCGGGACATCATTGAAAGACATATCGATATCTATGCTGGCATAAGGGGCGAATAGGCCGTGAAGAAAGTCGTTTTGGCGCTTCTCATCGTCGTTCTTTCCGTCACTTCCATAGAAGCAGGGTGGTGGGACAAGATAATTAAAAGAATGATGCGAGAAGGTGTATCCCGCGTTGACAGTTCTTGGGATGATGCCCATGCTGCTTTGATGGGAATTGATGCTTATTATATATATCCCAAGTCCTTTACTGCCCATTATGACTTTAATATGGACGGGCAAAAAATACATGACCTATATTATTTCGACAAAGAAGTCGACGTATCAAAAGACGTAGCTGCGGGAAAATACGGCCCCGTTGACTTTTCAAATGATGCGGCCGAAATTGTTTCCAGTGTTTCGCGCAGCGAAAGACAATGGCGGGTAATAAATACGGCAGAAGGATATAAAATACAAGCACAGACAAAGATAGCTAACTACGCCGAACGGGCTAAGCAGATCCAGAAGGAAGTCCAAAAATGGACAGACATTTCTATCGAAGGGTTTAGTGGGGCTTCTTGGGAACAAAACGCGGGGGTTTATTCGGAAAAACTTTCCGTCATGGCCGATAATTTAGCTTTGAAAACTTACATGAACGAACTTCTTGCTTTAAGGACGGC
>CAYUIY010000073.1:0-9881 GCA_964444915.1 uncultured Dysgonomonadaceae bacterium | reverse complement strand
ATTTTTTGATATTTTCCAACTAAAAAAAAGCTGTCCCTACTTTTGAGACAGCCTCATGAAACAATTTGCCAGAATATATTTTTAGAAGTTAAACCTATTAATTATATAATAAAAGTCAAATATGTCTATTATTTTGGATATTATTCATCCCAACCAGGATTTTGTGTCAATTTTTTATTTAGAGCCAAATCCTTTAAAGGCAATGGATATAAATAATAATGAGGCAGCCATCCAGATGGCGCATCATGATACCATAGATACCCTTCAATATTATCACCAGTTATGGGTTCTCCTTTTTCATTTAACAGTTTTGTCGTTGGACTATTCCCATATTCAGCTTTATTAATAAATGCTCCACGTGGTTGCATATTTAATACTGTTTCTGCTTTTTTCCAACGGCGTAAGTCATCAAAATGAAAACCTTCGGTAGCGAGCTCTGCAATACGTTCTCTTCTGATTTCCCAAAGAACAGGATCAACATCAGGATCACGTTTTGTATCCCAAGCTGCATTTATTTCTTTCACAACCATTTTCTCAATGCCCCCTCTCTTGCGTAATTTATTTATTGTAGCATCTGCTATTTCTTGTGTGAATTGTCCTAATTCAAATGAAGCTTCTGCATAATTCAGCATTACTTCGGCTACCCTAAAAATTGGAGCATCTGTTGTCCCTACGTCTGTGTTTGTCGATACATCGGTAGTGGTATTATAGTATCTCCAAACAAAATAACCCATCCATGTCTTACCCCAATTAAAAACACCATTTTTTGCACTAGCTAGATTAGGCATTCTTGTACAATATAAAGTTCTAAAATTTGAAATGGGGAGTGATTTATTACCTTTCCACGTTGAATTGTTTATAAGATCAATATATTCGCTATAAATAGGATCTGGATGGCGAGTCCATTGTGTTATATTACCGGAATAAGAATCACTTGTTTTGTAAGGGGGACAAATTGTAAGATATAGACGTCTATCTCGATTGCGAAAATTATCATATTCATTTGCACTTCCACAATATAAGGGACTTGTTGAAATTGGATGACCATCGGTGCATAAATAGCTATCTACTAAATAACGTGTACCTTCTATTTGCATTTCACCAGTACGAGTACGGCGGGTCAAGGCATGACCTTTTAAGCCTGGAGTATATTGTTTGAAAAGAAGTACTTCTTCGATGTTTGACAGATCTTCTGAATTAAATAAAAGATCGAAATTATCATATACATTTGGAATTTTTGCAATTACTTTTTGTGAAGCAGTTACTGATGCCTCGAGGTATTTAGAGACATCATTTAAACCGTGGTATTTACGCCATGTTCCTTCAAAAAGTCCAAAACGTGATATCAAAGCGTTAACAACTAAATTATTAATTGTATTTTTGCCATCTCCGTTTGTTTTTATATTTTGTTCTGCTTCGGTAAGATCTCTGAGAATGTTTGTAGCAACGATATCTCGCAAATCTCTTGGCATATACAATTCGGGAGATTTTTCATTCAAAGTATGTTCGATCCAAGGAACATCCTGAAATCTAGATAATAGTTGTATATATCGGTATGATCTAAAAAATAAACCAACTGCACGCCAATGTTTTTTTTCTGTTTCTGTCATCTTAGATTTATCTATGTTATCCAACATTATATTGACTCTCCGAATGAAAGAAAAACTCCAGCCTCCTCCTGAAGTGGGAACAACGACATTTCCCATTGACCAGGGTGTTTGTCCACCCGCAGTCATTCTTGTAAATAAACCACCATTTAAGTCTCCTGAAAAAAAGTCATCGGAATATCCATCAAAAATTTCATAAAAGCCCCACGCATATGTCTTGAAATTTTCATATGTTACAAAGGCTGTTGCTTCTGTTTGTTCATCTTTTGGATAAATTTCCAAAAAGTTGTCATTACAACTTATTATTGATATACATAATAATATGGTGAATAATAATATTTTTGCTTTCATTTTGTTTTCATTTAATTATTTAAAATTTTACGTTTAGTCCCAATGAAAATTTTGTTAGAAAAGGATAAGTCCAACCCCGCTGCTTTACTCCTGCTTCTGGATCCATACCTTTGGGTAAATGATCAAAGGTGTATAAATCTTCAACGCTGAAAAAAACGGATGAGCGATTAACTTTCAGCTTTGTTATTGGTAAACTATATGACAAAGTAATATTTTTAATTGAAAGATATGCACCATTAAGTTTGTATTTTGTTTGAGTTAACCGATTAGCAGAAGTATTTCCTTTTGCTCTTTCATAAACACGGGGGAAGTAAGCGTCTTGATTTTCAGGCGTCCAATAATCAAGTTGAGAACTCATAAGTGTACTAAATTCATCATACCACGGCCAAAATAGTTCATTAGAATACCAAACATCTCTTTTCCCCGCTCCTTGAAGAATAAATGATAAAGTAAGATTTTTCCAATCTATGCCTCCTGTAATTCCATATTGATAACGACGTGAACGGTCTCCTATTATGCGTTGATCACCTGGGTCTTCAAGAGTATTTGAACCACTATTAATTATGCCATTGCCATCATAATCTACATATAACACGTCTCCTATATTCGGAGTGTAACCTTCAACTTTTGGGATTCCATTTTTTAATGTACCATCTGTGTTAAAATCATCTTCTGTATAATATCTATCGGTTGTGTATCCCCATTGTTCATTTACATTCATTCCCACGTAGTACTGTGAAAGCAATCCAACATGGTTGTCAAATTTTGTGATTTTTGTTTTTGAATCATAAAGATTAAATCCTAAATTATAATTTATTTTATTTATTTTATCTCGCCATCCAATAAATAATTCCCATCCTTTTGTTTGCAAATTTGCTACATTTTCTTTTGGTGCACTTGCCCCAAGAACTGATGGAAGTTCAGCACCTTCTGCTAGCATATCTTTTGTATCTCTTTGATACCAGTCATAAGTAACATTTAAACGATTATTTAACATGGTTAAATCAACCCCAAAATCCAATGTTTGAACTTTTTCCCATGTAAATGAACTACTAACTAAGGAGGGCATTCCTAATGTATATACACGATTATTATCCACCAGCCAATTTGCTACATATGGGGCCATAGAAGGAACATATGAATAAGGGGCAATATTTTGATTTCCTATATTTCCCCAAGAAATTCTGAATTTTAGGTTGTTAATACAGTTTCTGCTCCAATTCATGAAATTTTCTTCACTTATTCGCCATCCTGCGGAGATAGAAGGGAAAAATCCAAACCTAGATGTTTTTGGAAATTTAGAGGAACCATCATATCGGCCATTTGTTTCAAATAAATATTTTCCCGCATAATCATAATTGAAGCGATAAAATCCACCTCTAACACTGTATTCAGAATAAGCATCATCTACATATATATCTCCAACTCCACCTGAAATTGATGGAAGATTTTGATTTATCATTTCGGCTCTTGTTTCATAGAATTGCTGCCAATAATATTTTTCTTGATTAAATCCGGCCATTAATTTAAAAGTATTTTGTTTATATTGATATGTATATTCACTGTATATATTTAGAGCGTTATATGTATTTTTTTCACTTGTGTGATAAAATTTCGAATTTGCCGGTGTTGTGCTATCTTCTATTATGTTATCTTGTGCTCTTATGTAAGTAAATATTGGATCAAATTTAATATTTTCATAAAATTGTTTATTGATTGTATATTCACCAATAATGTTGAAATTTTTCAGAGGGATTAGGGTGATTTTTCCCGATAAGCGAATGTTATCAATATCTGTTGTTGTTGGATAAGATTTTTTAATAAGATAAGAAGGAGAATTATAGTTATATTCTACATTATTTATTTCAGTCGTCCCAATCGGATAATAGCTATGAAATGCAATTGCTGAACCCCATATTCCGTATGTAGCATTGGTTTCAGGAAGTTTACGTTTGGATGAAGCATATTTTATATCTAGTTCTGGTTTTAACCAACTTATAGCATTCGAATTAACATAACCAGCTATATTGTAACGATTGTATGAATCTTTGTTTGTAACTAAAATTCCATCTTCGTCGATATATCCGACTGACATTCTATAAGAAGATTTAGAACTTCCGCCCGTTGCTGATACGTTATACGATTGTTGAAACCCATTAGAAGACATCATATCATCTATTGAATTATGGCTTTGCAGATTGTATCTTACTCCGTCGATAGTTGTGAAACCATCTGGATATATTGATGGATTCATTTCATATTCTTTTAATAAATCTATCCATTTGTCAATATTATTGCTTCCCCAATTTGTTAGCCCCACATCCTTAAATAAAGTTACTGTTTGAAGAGGCGTTGCTTTTTTAGGTAAATTTTTTGGTGTTGAAACAGCAAAATTACATGAATAGTCAATATGAAATCTATTATCGGTTAGTCCTTTTTTAGTTGTAATCAAAATAACCCCAAAAGCAGCTCTTGCCCCATAAATTGCGGATGAAGCCGCGTCTTTTAGTACAACAACACTCTCAATGTCATTTGGGTTTATCATATTGATGTTCATTTCTACATTATCTACTAAAATCAAAGGGCTCCCACCATTAATTGATGCCATAGCTCCTCGGATTTTTATTGTATTTGCAGCACCTGGTTCCCCGGTTCCACTAGTAATTTGAAGTCCAGGAATAATTCCTCGTAAAGCAGTTGCTGCATTTATTACTGGCCGATCCCCTAAGACATCATCCATATTCACCGATGTCGTAGCACCAGTTAGGTTTGCTTTTTTTTGTGTTCCATATCCTACTGCTACTATCTCTTCTAACGCAATGGTTTCTTCTTCCATTACAACATCAATTTGCTGTTTTCCTTCAGCGGCAATTTCCACGGTTTGCATTCCCACAAAAGAAAATATCAAAACTGCATTACCCGGAACGTTAGAGAGAGAATACCGACCTTCTGTATCGGTGATCGTTCCTTGGGTCGTGCCTTTTACCACTACTGTTACACCCGGCAACGGGTTGCCTTGTGCATCACGCACCTGTCCTCTTACAGTAATTTGTTGTTGTTGAGCCAAGATTTCATTATCGACATTCTTTTTGGAAAGAAGGATATGGCGGTCAATAATTTCATAATTGATGTTTGTACCGGCAAAGAGCTGGTTCAAAACTTCGTTGATATGCCGGTCGGTAACATCGATGTTGACTTTTTGGTCTACGTCCACCAGCTTGCTGTTGTATACAAAGGTGAATTCGGTTTGCTCTTCTATGGATCGGAGCACTCTCTTCATGGGAACATTTTCCATTTTAAGCGTGAATTGAATATCCATTCCATAGGTATTTGAGGCAAATGTCCGAAACATCGGTATTAACATGGCAATGGCAATTAGTTTTATCGTTGGCGATATGGTTGATTTCCGGAGCCATGTCCAGCCGGAAAGGGTTGGAGATTGTTTTTTTCTCATTTTCTTTATGTGTTTTACATTAATTTTTTTAGTTTCTTTGATTGCTTTCAAGTGTTCAACCTGCAAAGGTTTTTCACGGGAAAGAATAATTTTTTCCACAGATATTTTTCACATGTTTTTTCGGCTAGAAGTAGCGAAAACGTAAGGAGTGTTCAGGGTTATATCATAGGCAATTGGTTTTTTTAGGGTTTATCGTGTTTTATCTTTTTTTAAAATGATTTTTTGTGTTTCGAAGCTCCCGTTATTTAATTGTTTTGCAGGCTGAATGGTATAAGAGATGGGAGAAGTTTTTTGCAGAAGAAAGAGTATCTGCTCTAGCGTCTCATCTTTAAATGTAGCCGTATAAACGTATTGAGCGATTTCAGGATCCGCAATTTCGATGTCTACATTGAATTGACGGCTGAGTTTTTTGACAACTTCCGTCATTACATCGTCTCTAAAAATAAGATAACCGTTGATCCATGAGGTGTATTTTTCCGTATCTGTTTGAACTAGGGTAATTTTGTGCGAAGATTCTTCGTAAACGGCCTTCTCTCCGGGTTTCATCTCGGCTATATCGAGCCGCTTGTTTCCTTCCTGTTCAACAAGTTTGACTTTCCCTGATGTCAGCACGACTTCCGTTTGTTTTTCATCCGAGTAATGGGCAACATTGAAAGTTGTGCCGGTCACGGCGATTCCAACTTTACCGAGATCCACGTAAAAAGGTTTCTGTTCGTTTTTTGCTACTTCAAAATATGCCTCTCCCGCCAGTTGAACCGTTCGTTCATTGGCAGAGAAAATGGACGGGTAGGTGAGTTTCGATCCGGAATTCAGCCATACCGTTGTTCCGTCCGGAAGTTGTATTTGCGATCTTACTCCGTTTGGAGTAGAAATTGTTTGCCAAACAATTGGGGTGGTTGGTGTTTTTGTCGTACGGAAAAAATAGATTCCAAGGGTGGCAATGAGTAAAGGGATTAGCAAAACGGCAGCTATTCGTTGCCAATAAAATAAGAATCTTTTTTTGTTGCGATGAGAAATTTCTCCGATTTTGTCGTTGACTTTTTCCAATGCTTTGCATGCATCGTATTTTTTCATTTCTTCCAAAAGATCGAGTGCATGCCATACTTTTTCGGCATTTGAGAAAACAGCAAGGTTTTCTTCCGATGCATTTTTCCATTCTTCCACACGCTTTCTCTCGTCGGCATTTAATTTTCCTGAAAAATAATCATCCAATAATATGTCGTAATCGTACTCAATCTTCATTTTGTCTTTATATAAAAATGGCAAAAAGTCTTTGCCTTGTATCATAAAGACAACTCAGCACGATAAAACACATATGTTTTAGATGGAAAAATTTTTTTATCCTCCGTCGGATTTCCCGACGTATACAAAAATTTTGATTTACCTTCATCTTGATCATATTCTTTAACAAATAAAAGCGAACTTCCGGCAAACCAAGGCTGTTTTTGCGCAAAAGAATCCGTTTTTTTGCCCGTCGGATTTTCAGAAATAGGATATTATTTTTTTTACCTCTCGTCGGACTTTCCGAAGGAGGAATCTAGTTAGTTAGTGTTAAAGCGCGTTTTCCGAAAATAGATAAAATTTTCTTTTGCTTTAACCTCTTTTTTCGAAAGGGAGATAAAAATTTGTTTTGTTTCTGCCGGAAAACTACAGCCAATAATCTTTTAGCTCGGTACGTAATATTTTCAAGGCGTTGCTGATTTGGAGTTCGACAGTTCTTTTCGATATGCCCAGCATTTGGGCTATGGTGGCATTATTCTTTCCTTCAAAACGACTGAGATGGAATATCTCGCGACAGCGGGGCGGTAATTTTTCCATGGCTTTTTTGATGAGTTCGGTTAATTCGGCTTCTGCAAATTCCCATTCTGTGGATAAATTATTCAGAATATTATTCCATTTTTCTTAATCGGACTTCTATACCGCTGTTTTTCAATGCTTCTTTCAATGGTTTTATGTTGGTATTTCCAAAATGATAGGGATAGAGAATTTTTGGCGAAAACATTTTGGCGGCGTTTACAGCCTGCGTAACAGTCATGGTGTAAGGTTGATTCACCGGAAGGAAAGCAATGTCGATATTTTTCAGGTTTTTCATTTCGGGAATGTCTTCGGTGTCGCCGGCAATGTAAATCCTTAGCCCATCAATGGTCAGGACATAACCATTGTCACGATGATGCGGATGGAATTGCTCTCTCCCCGGTGTTGTATTGTATGCCGGAACAGCTTCTATAGAGATTTGATCCGATACTTTAATTTTGTCGCCGTTTTTCATTATTTTAGCTTTTGGATTTCCCAATTTTTTTGCACTTGCTTCGTTCATGATGAGTAGCGTGTTTTCTTTTGATAACGTTTTGATGGCTTTAGGATCGAAATGATCATCATGTTCGTGCGTAATTAAGATTATGTCGGCTTTGGGGAAAGTTGAATAGTTGGCATACATGGAAACCGGATCAACCTGGATAGATAAATGGTTGAATGTAAGCGCAAGGCTTCCATGTTTAATGAAAGTAATCGCCACTTCGTGATTGTTCTTCGTTTTGAAGGTATCCGTTTCGTATGAATTACCTTTTATTGTAAAGGTCGGGAGAATTGCCAGGATCATAAAAAAAGGTTTTAAATTTAAGTAATGTTTCATACCCCTCTATTTTAGGATATTTATTATTTATCCATCAATTAATCTTCATAAAGAACCTCGTACAACATCTCACAATTGAACTAACGGAGATGATTTTCATTTTATATTATATCAATAATATATAACAATTGTATAACACAATTTGTTTGGCGAGCTTTATCATTTTTTTAAGATTGATTCCTTAATTATATTGGGATATGCAGGAAAATGTTAATATTTTTTTCAAGCATATCCCATGACAATTCGTGGTAATATCAAAATTCAGAATTAAAGTGAAAACGGATGTTTTTGAAATCTTGTTGTGCCATTGTGAGGATGTATTTCGACTCGGCAAGAAAAACATCCCTCCCTTCTTTGTCGTAAGCCATGTAAAGGAATTTTCGTTTTTTAAATTCTTCCAATTCTTTTTCATCGTCACTTTCAATCCAGCATGCTTTATAAAGATTGAGCGGCTCCCACCGGCATTGCGCTCCGTATTCGTGCAATAGGCGGTATTGGATGACTTCGAACTGCAGTTGTCCTACCGTCCCGATGATTTTCCTGCCGTTAAACTGATGAGTAAACAATTGGGCTACCCCTTCATCCATCAGTTGTTCGATTCCTTTATGCAATTGCTTTGCTTTCATGGGATTGGCATTTTCGATGTATTTGAACATTTCGGGCGAAAAACTGGGCAATCCTTTAAAATGCAGGATTTCTCCGGCCGTGAGGGTATCGCCGATTTTGAAATTGCCGTTATCGGGCAGTCCAACAATATCTCCTGCGTAGGCTTCGTCCACAACTTCTTTTTTCTGAGCCATGAAAGCTGTGGGTGACGAAAACTTCATCATTCGGTTGTAACGAACATGTTTGTAATTTACATTTCGTTCGAATTTGCCCGAACACACTTTTACGAAGGCTATACACGAACGATGGTTGGGGTCCATGTTGGCATGAATCTTAAAGACGAACCCCGTGAAAGGTTCTTCGTATGGGTTTACAATACGTTCTTCGGCTTTTACCGGACGTGGCGAAGGTGCGATATCTACAAAACAATCGAGCAATTCTTTAACGCCAAAATTGTACAATGCCGATCCGAAAAATACCGGAGCAAGTTTACCTGCAAGGTAATCTTCACGATTAAATGAAGGATATACCTCGGTGATAAGCATGACATCGTCACGCAGTCTTTTTGCCAATGGATTACCAATATGTTTTTCTAGCTCAGGCGAATTTATATCGATGGTTACCGATTCGGTAAGGGTTTGCTTGCCGGGTTTATACAGATCGAGCCGGTTTTTGTAAAGATTGTACACTCCCTTAAACCGTTTTCCCATTTCGATAGGCCAACTTAGCGGTCGTACGTTGATGTGCAGCTCTTTTTCCAGTTCATCGAGCAGGTCGAAAGGGTCTTTCCCTTCGCGATCCAACTTGTTGACAAAAACCATGACGGGTGTATGGCGCATCCGGCAGACTTCCATGAGTTTTCGTGTCTGCATTTCTACTCCTTTGGCGGCATCTATGACGATGATTACGCTATCAACTGCGGTCAGGGTGCGAAATGTATCTTCGGCAAAGTCTTGGTGGCCGGGTGTATCGAGGATATTGATTTTGAAATTGTTGTATTCGAACCCCATTACTGAGGTTGCTACCGATATTCCCCGTTGTTTTTCGATTTCCATCCAGTCCGATGTCGCCGTTTTTTTTATCTTGTTCGATTTTACGGCGCCGGCCACGTGGATAGCTCCTCCGTAGAGAAGCAATTTTTCTGTTAAGGTGGTTTTCCCCGCATCGGGGTGACTGATAATAGCAAATGTTCGTCTGCGTTGTATTTCTTTTTGTAATGTCATAAATGATT
>CAYUIY010000072.1:0-10057 GCA_964444915.1 uncultured Dysgonomonadaceae bacterium | reverse complement strand
AGAGCATAAGAAGTAGCCAACGTATCGGAACCGGCAAATGCCCTATCTGTAAGCAGAACACCATCATCGGAACCACGAAACAGTCCTTCGCGCAAAATTTCGGCTGCACGTACAGGACCCATTGTTACTACCGTAATTTTTGAACCGGGATACTGATCTTTTATTCCCAATGCTTGTTCCAAAGCATTCAGATCTTCCGGATTAAAAATAGCGGGCAAAGCAGCCCTATTCACTGTTCCATCGGCTTTCATTGCATCTTTCCCTACATTTCTTGTATCGGGAACCTGCTTAGCCAACACAATAATATTAAAAGTCATTTTTGATGTATTTTTTAAGTATTTTGGGAGCGACAAAGATAAGGAAAGAATTCAGGTTGGCCAACATTTTTTATAAGAAGTTGCTGAAGAATAGCATTTCATCATGCATAGCCGAATCCGATTCGAGAAAAATATTATTTTTATATTAAACATTGCGAGAAATAAACAGTCTATCAATTTTAAAGAGTATCTTTATGTGCTTTTTAAAAGCAATCCCGAAATTGTATTTATTTTTGTATCGAGAAAAATAACACTATCTCACCTGTGATACAATATTTTTCTTATTTTTGATAATAAAAAACAAAAAATCCTATATAAAATAAAACATTCAATGAACAAAAAACATTTTATCTCCTTTTTCTGTGTTTTTGAACTTATTTTTTTCATGAGCAGTTGTACAGGACTTAAATATATAACGGTAGAAACACAAGAACCCGCACAGCTCACATTGCCGGAGAATATACGTTCGCTTTTAATTGTAAATAATGTAGTACAACAACCCGACGAAATGGGGCATAGAAAAAAACCCTTAGGGAAAAAAGGATTCGAACCTACAAAGGTAAGTGCCGACAGCATATCTATCTACTATACCGAAGCTTTAACTCAATTTTTATCGGAAGAACACTATTTCGATACCATAATTCTTTACGATAAACCCTTGCGTACCGACACCAACTTTTGGAAAGAAAAACCCATCATGCCCCAAAAAATGAACGAATTACGAAAAGAAACTAAAACCGATGCCATTGTTTCTCTCGATAAATTAATTATGCAAACCGAGTGGAGTGACCTATTCATGCAAGAAGGTTATACTTATGCATCAATGACGGGAAAAATCCATTCCATACTACGGGTTTATATGCCCACACTGGACGGTAGAATTCCCGCAATACATTTTACCGATAGTTTGCGTTGGGAAGGCTTTGACATACGGGACAACATGGCTTATGCCGATTTGATTATACCTACTCCCGAGGAAGGGTTGAAACAACTGGCTGTTTATGCTGCAGGAAAAATGGTAAATGTTTTTGTACCTCATTGGGAAATGCAGAACAGATGGTACTACACCCTCAACAACAAACTAATGCGTGAAGGCGAAACTTACGCAAAATCGGCCGACTGGACTAAAGCCATCCTCAAATGGCAAACGTTTTACGATACCGAGAAAAATAAGGTGAAGAAAGCCAAAGCTGCGAGCAATATTGCCCTTGCTTACGAAATGTTGGGAGAAATGGACAGAGCATTTGACTGGATTATGCTGTCTTTGTATCTATTCGAAGAATCAGTTTCGCCTAATTCTCTTGATAAAAAACGAGCCGAATTATACAAAAATGAAATAGAAAGAAGAAGAAATCATGCGGTTAAACTCAATATGCAGATAAATAGATGAAGCAGCGAATAACTTTTTATCGATATTTTCATCAAAAAAATAATTCATTCGCTCGCAAATTAAAAAAAATATATTACCTTTGTCGTAGAATCTTCAAGGAAAGAATGAAAACATCCTTCTGTTCTCATTTTAAAACCAAATAAATTCCATCTTTTAATTCAAGTTTATACTAATTTTATATTTTATATTCAATTATTACATTATTACATGTTGTTAAATTGAGTTCCGCTCAAAAACAACATATTACCAAAAAATAAAACAAATACACATTCGAAATTTTCTTATTTATTAAACCCTAAAAAATCAATACAATTTAAATGGCTTATAATATTATTGAGCTTAACGAAAAGCTTATCACAGAATTACGTACCCTTGCCAGAGAAATGGGCATTCGACGTCCTGATGCATACAAAAAAGAAGAACTGATCTATAAAATTCTTGACGAACAAGCTATTGCCGAAACACAAAAAATAAAAGGGAATCATTCGGCAAAACAAGGAAATCAAGAACAGGCTAAAGTAGAAACAAAACCGCAGGTTAAAACCTCTACACGTAGTAGTAGACGGAAAAAAACGGAAGAGACAGATAAAAAAGAAGTCAAAGAAACAAAACCAACTCAACCTGCAGCCGAAAAAGAAGTAAAAAAGCCGGAATTAGCTACATCAACTACTCCAGAAAAAGCATCTGATAAACAAAGTGATAAAAATTCACAAAATAACATTGCAAGCTCAAAACCAACCCCCACTACGACGAATAAAACAAGTGTGGAAGCTAAAAAAAATGGAAAAGAAAATATCGAAAAAACAGCTTCTAAACCTACACAATTGGTTTTTAGATCAAAAAAACATCGCAACGAGGAAAAATCTAACACACCTGAAGTAAAACTTCCACCGGTAGTAGTAGAAAATACAGGTAAAGATCAAACAAATGCAGACGTCGATGCACCAAAAATTACCGAAAAACCATCTTTAGAAGAATTGATAGCCCCTTCGCCAACACAGCCACGTCAGCAACCGCAATCTAAAAATCAATCCGCTGCTCAACCGCAAGAACAAATACAAAAGGAGAAAGAGAAAGAACCTCTTTTTGACTTTGATGGTATATTAATTGGATCGGGCGTATTGGAAATTATGCCGGAAGGATATGGTTTTTTGCGTTCCCCTGACTATAATTACATGTCGTCACCAGACGATATTTATGTATCGCAATCGCAAATACGTTTATTCGGACTAAAAACCGGTGATGTAGTAGAAGGACCTATTCGTCCACCAAAGGAAGGCGAAAAATATTTTCCGCTGGTAAAAGTAGACAGAATCAACGGGCGCAACCCCGAAGAAGTACGTGACCGTGTTCCTTTTCACCACCTAAAACCTTTGTTTCCCACTGAAAAGTTCAATCTTACAAAAGGATACAATGATAATCTCTCGTGCCGTGTTGTCGATCTTTTTACCCCTATAGGAAAAGGTCAGCGCGGTTTAATCGTAGCTCAACCCAAAACGGGTAAAACGATGCTATTGAAAGATATTGCCAACGCCATTGCCGCAAATCATCCTGAAGTGTATATGATTATCCTTTTAATCGATGAACGTCCCGAAGAGGTCACCGATATGGAACGAAGTGTGAATGCAGAAGTTATTGCTTCCACTTTCGATGAACCGGCCGATCGACACGTAAAAATTGCTGAAATCGTTCTTAGTAAGGCTCAACGCATGGTTGAATGTGGACACGATGTGGTAATCCTGCTCGACTCTATTACACGCCTTGCTCGTGCCTACAACACTGTACAACCCGCCTCGGGAAAAGTATTATCCGGAGGTGTAGATGCAAACGCACTTCATAAGCCCAAACGATTTTTTGGTGCAGCACGCAACATCGAAAACGGCGGATCGCTCACCATTATTGCCACTGCACTGATTGACACGGGGTCGAAAATGGATGAAGTTATTTTTGAAGAATTTAAAGGCACCGGCAACATGGAGCTTCAACTCGATCGCAAACTTTCCAATAAACGTATTTTCCCGGCAGTGGATATTAATGCATCCAGCACGCGTCGCGACGACCTGTTATTGCCGGAAGAAACATTGAACAGAATGTGGATATTGCGAAATTTCTTGGCCGATATGAATTCAATCGAAGCCATGGAATTTTTACTGACAAAGTTAAAGCGTACCAAAAACAACGAAGAATTTCTTCTCTCAATGAACGATTAAATTCATTACTTTTCTTCCAATCGGATATCAAGAGGGTAAGTGATATCCTCCAAAAAAAGAGCATTAGCAGGGGCAGATGTCCCTGCTAAATTGCGATTTTTAGCCTCAATAATTCGGCGAAAACCTTCTTCATCTAATCGCCTTCGACCAGCTTCAAGCAATGTCCCCACAATCGCCCTTACCATATTGCGAAGAAAACGGTCAGCAGTAATTGTAAACACGTAATCGTTTTCGATTTGTTCCCAAAAAGCTGCATCAATCCGACAATTGTTGGTTTTTGCATTCGAATGCAACTTTCTGAAACTGGTAAAATCTTCGTATTCTTTCAATATTTCGCACAACTTATTCATTAAAGCAATATCGGGAACAAAGAAAACTCTATGTTTCAACTCATAAAGAAAGGGATCTTTTTGGGTTGTCACATAATACCTATAAGTGCGTGAAATTGCACTGAATCGGGCATGAATATCGGGTTTAACTTGGTAGATGTCGGTAACAGCAATATCTTTGGGCAAAAAACCATTCAATTTTACGATAAGATTTTTAACATTAAAAGGGTCTCCCTCCCAATCGAAATGGGCAACCATTTTTTTAGCATGAACTCCGGCGTCGGTACGCCCGGCACCAACAATTCCAATGGGTTTACGCAGCAAAGTACTCAAGGCTTCCTGCATCTTTTGCTGTACACTTATCCCATTCGGTTGAACCTGCCAACCGACATAATTTTTCCCGTTATATGCAAGAGTAATAAAGAAGCGTTTCATTCATCGACCCTTACCGTAATATGAAAACAAGCCTGTTTGCGTTCGTGTTTCACATAGCAACGTTTTTGGTTTTTCAAATCAAATAAAACTTGTGCCAGAACCAATTTCAGCCTCTCCGGCAATACTTGATTTACCGAATCGGCATCAATAGGGTCAAAACGTTTCCATGAAATATCGAAAGTTGTGCCGTATCGGTGTGCCGAATTATCAATGGCATTGATATTTCGACCAAATAAATCTACTGCATCTTCATCAGTACGTGTAACACTGGTAAGATAAAGTTTATAAAGTGGTAGCTCTTTGCTGTAAAGCGAATCTCTAAAGTTTTGAGCAATATCTACTAACAGTTTGGCTGCCGAGGGCACCAAAAAAGGGACCGAATGTGAAAGACGATATGTTTTGTAAAGTTCCAATTCATCAGGTAAACGCACGAGTTTATCTTTCAGCAACAATGTGTCATCTCGTGTTTCCATTGGTTTTATGCCGTTCTTGATAGCCGAAGCCAGGTGAAGATCGGGGAAATCGTTGAATTCTCTGTTGTAATTCCCCGTAAATCGGGTCTTTCTCTCTCGTGCTATCGGCACAATTTTATCTGCTTTTTCACCTGATTCCGCTTTCCCTTTACTACAAGCGATAAAAAATAACGCAATGCACACGCAACCTATTATCCCTTTGATATACTTCATAAACTCTGCTTATCTCACTCCAATTATCATTTATTCATTTCCCTTAATCGGATCTTTGTTATTACCTGCTTGGTGTTTAAAGGAAAATCGCCCTTCATCATCCATGCATAATAACTCGGTTCTTTTTCAAAAACCTCTACAACGGCTTTTCCTTTATGTTTTCCAAAATTAAAAACTTCTACACCTTTCTCATTCAAAACAATTCTTCCTGCAAAATCAACATTATTGTTGAAACTCGAAAATTCTTTTGATAGTGCATTGATATCATTCACCAAATCGGGATATCTTTCGAGTTGCGATTTCAACACTTCATACGTTGCCACAGCATCTGCTTCTGCCGAATGCGCATTATCCAATTCTTTGTCGCAATAAAACCGATAAGCTGCTTCCAATGTGCGCTGTTCTTTTCTGTGAAAAATAATTTGTACGTCCACAAACTTGCGTTTGTTCATATCGAAATCTACGCCCGCCCGAAGAAACTCCTCAGCAAGCATGGGTACATCAAAACGACTGGAATTAAAGCCCGCCATATCGCACCCCTCCAAATAATCGGCAAGTGTTTTTGCCAATTGCTTAAACGTTGGACAATCTTTCACATCCTCATCAGTAATCCCATGAATAGCGGTAGATTCTTCGGGAATATGCATTTCAGGATTAATGCGGTATGTTTTTATTTCTTCTTTTCCGTTAGGATCAACTTTTAAAAAAGACACCTCCACAATTCTGTCCTTGGAGATATTGATTCCCGTAGTTTCCAAATCGAAAAAGACCAATGGATTTTTTAAATTTAGTTTCATATTGTTTACTCGTTCAACATCATCGGCATTAATAATACCAACATATCTTCATTTTCTTCTTTTTCTTCCGGTAGAATGATACATGCACGTGAGGGATCGGAAAGTTCCAAACGAACATCAGCAGAAGGAATATTATTAAGAATATCGATCAAAAAAATCGCTTTGAAACCGATATTCATTGCACTCCCTTCGTAATTGCACGGAATAATTTCTTCTGCAGCCGTAAGATAATCGATATTTTGTGCTGAGGCCACTATTTTATCTTGTGAAAATTGCAGTTTAACAAGGCTGCTCGATGGATCGGAAAAAACAGACACCCGCCTCAGCGCACTCAAAAAAGCAAGCCGGTCAAGTACAACGTGATTGGGATTATTTTGTGGAATAACAGAATTATAGTTCGGATAACGTCCCTCTACAAATCGACACACCATAGCATATTTGGGTGTAGTTATGTATGCATTATTTTCATCGAACTTAATCTCCACTTCTCCCGATTCTCTTGGGAGCAACGATTTTAGCAAATTCGCCGGCTTTTTAGGCAGAATGAACGATGAGTCTGTTTCCCCTTTTGCTTCTTTAGTTATTATGCGAACCAATTTATGTCCATCCGAGGCAACAAAAGTAAGATCTTCGGGTGTAAGGTCAAAATAAATGCCGCTCATCACCGGGCGAAAATCGTCATCTGCTGTAGCAAACAAACTACGATTAATTCCTTCGAACAACACTTGTGCATCCAGAGCAAGGGTAGCAGCTGAATCGCTTAAGGGTTTCGGCTGTGGATATTCATCTCCCTTTAATCCTACAAAATTGTATTTCCCGTTATAATAATAAATATATACTTCTAATGTTTCATCGTTTATATCAATCGTTAACGGTTGATTGGGTAATTCTCTCAATGGGTCGAGCAAATTTTTGGCATTAATTGCCACCTTCCCGGTTCCTTCCACATTGCTTACTTCCACAGAAGTTTCCAACCGCACTTCATTATCCGCTGCTGTAAGCATTAATTTATTTCCTTCCAAAGAAAGTAAAAAACAATCCAATATCGGGAGATTGCTTTTGGGATTAATAACTCTGCTTATTGCTTGCAGAGGTTCGTACAAAGCTGCACTTGATACTACAAATTTCATAGGATATGTTTTTTATAATGATTTATATTTTTTAATTCAGTTGAGCAAATATATAAAATTATCTTTGAGTGGGAGAAGGTTTGTCCGATTTTTTATTTCTCGGATGGTGTTCAATAATCTCTTGTCTGAGGAAATTACGATCGATATGAGTATATATTTCTGTTGTGGTAATTTTTTCGTGTCCAAGCATTTCTTGAATAACACGAATATTGGCTCCTCTTTCTAATAGATGAGTGGCAAATGAATGTCTAAAAACATGTGGACTAATTTTTTTCTTCAAATTTGCAGCTTTGGCATATTGCTGAATATAATGGTATACCGTTATTCGTGAAATGGCCGATCCTCGCGAACTTAAAAAAACAATATCCTCGTGTCCTTTTTTTACTTTCATCTGTTTTCGATAAAGAAAATAATCGTTTATTTTTTGAATAGCAATATCCGAAATGGGAACCAGGCGCTGTTTGCTCCCTTTTCCTTCTACACGGATAAAACTCTCGTCGAAAAAAAGATCCGAAAACTTTAGATTAATCAGTTCCGAAATACGCAGTCCGCAACTGTAAAGTGTTTCGATGATGGCATAATTTCGAGTACCCTCTGCGGTTGAAACATCAATTACACTCAAAATAGAATCGATTTCCTCTACTGAAAGCACCACAGGCAATTTCAATCCAATTTTCGGAACTTCCAATAATTCAGCCGGATTATCCGATATATAGTCATTTAATAAAAGAAATCTAAAAAAAGATTTTACTCCTGATATGATGCGTGCTACCGATCGTGGAGCAATTTTTCGATCATACAACTCAGCCACGAATTCTTCCAGATGATTATAGGTTATGGTCGGATAAGTAAGCTGATGAGCTTCAACAAAAGAATTAAATTTCTGTAGATCGGTCAAATAAGCGCTTATTGTGTTTCCCGATAAATTTTTCTCTAGTAATAAGTACCGTTTGTATTTATCTATAATTGACCCGCGTGCCATATTATTTTTGCTGCTCTTCTCTTTTTTCTTTTTCAAATTCCTTCGGCAAAGTCAATGCCGAATACAGCAAAAACACCATTGCAACAAGCATAACCATTGCCCACTCATTTCGTTGACGAAACATCAAGTAAGTTGATACAACCATTAATATGCAAGATAGCAGTTGGAAATTGTATAATCGTTTTCCCCGAATACTTTTTCCCGGATATGGAGTTATTATGGTAATCACGGTAAAAGCTGCAACACCCACAGCCATTATCCAAGGAACAACAGTTGGCATAAAACCATAACCTGCTGCCGCAAATAAAATAATTACTCCCGCAACTCGAAAAAAAACGTCTTTTACTTTGCTCATAAATATTCTTTTATATCTTCACATTATTCGATAATGAAAACTTCTTCGTTTTCTTTTTTCATAAGATAATTTTCGCGGGCAAATTTTTCAAGGTCTTCTTTGTTCGATTGAAGTTCATTTAATTTCGTTTTATTCGTATCAATCTGAGTGCGATAAAATTCAATCTGCTTTTTCAAATCCTTTATTTGTCTGTCATACTGCGCTCTTTTCAAGAGACTACTGTCGCTGAAGAAAAAAAGCATAGCGATTAATGCTACAACAATGATAAATTGATAACGATTTAATCCTGCTCTTACCTTATGCTTATTTTTTTCGCTCCCACCCATACTGAGCAATTCTTTTCTCTTGCAAAAATAACAATATTTTCAAGTATTGATGCGATTTTCGTCCGAAAAATAAAAGATATTCCCCAATTTTTCGGCGAAATTTCAATAAAATAGGTTATCTTTACAACCCTATTGGAATTTTTTACTTTAAATACATATGAGAAAAAAAGTTTTTCTTGCTACCCTTGTTTGCTTTTTTACTATTTATCACGTATTTGCATGCACCAATTTTCTTATTGGCAAAAAAGCCTCCAAAGATGGATCTACCCTGATTTCATATGCTGCCGATTCTTTTAGTTTATATGGCGAACTCTATCATTGGCCGGCAAAAACATATAGTGTCGGCGAAATGCTCGACGTATACGAGTGGGATACGGGAAAATATCTTGGAAAAATACCCCAGGCATCTCAAACCTATAATGTAATTGGGAACATGAACGAATATCAAGTAGCAATTGGAGAAACCACCTTTGGGGGAAGAATCGAATTGGTTGACACCACTGGAATTATCGATTACGGAAGCCTTATGTATATTGCTTTACAACGATCAAAAACAGCCCGTGAAGCCATAAAAATAATGACCAACTTGGTTGCAGAATACGGTTACTGTAGCGAGGGAGAATCTTTCTCAATCGCCGATCCCAATGAAATCTGGGTCATGGAAATGATTGGAAAGGGGCCGGAAAACAAAGGCGCCGTGTGGGTTGCCATACGCATTCCCGACGATTGTGTTTGTGCTCATGCCAACCATGCAAGAATACATCAATTTCCATTAAACGACCCCGAAAATTGCCTCTATGCTCCTGATGTAATTTCTTTTGCACGTGAAAAAGGATACTTTAATGGAAACGACAGTGAATTTAGTTTTTCAAAAGCATATGCTCCTCTTGATTTTGGCGCACTGCGTTTTTGTGAAGCTCGGGTATGGTCATTTTTTAACCATGTGAACAAAGACATGTCTCAATATGTTACCTATGCAAAAGGAGAAACAACAGAACCTATGCCTCTTTACATTCGGCCCGATCGAAAATTATCGGTTGAAGATGCTCATGCATACATGCGCGACCATTACGAAAACACCGACCTCGACTGGCGATTCG
>CAYUIY010000071.1:0-10062 GCA_964444915.1 uncultured Dysgonomonadaceae bacterium | reverse complement strand
TATGAGATATATCTTTATGCCTGTGCTGTGATGGAAGGTAAAATTGTAACTTTATCTTCAGATGTAGTTAAAGCAAATATCAAAGAAGCCTTGAGTGAGAAGATCTTGTTCATGAACCATAAGGTTGTCCGGTTTTATCGTGCCGATTCAATTTTGCAGGTCTTTGTGGTGGGAGAGAATTCCCCCATGCCGCCTGACGAGATTTCCGATACAGTGCTTTCCGCTTTAAGGGGCAAAACAAAGGCTTCTATAGAACTAATTGAAGAAAATTTTTCAGCTATAAAAGGAGCTTGGACATTTGAAAATTCCTAAGCTGCCCAAGTTAAGCTTAAAGAAGTTAAACTTTAAGATCGAAAAAAGGAAAGTTCAGAAGAAAAATGATGGGACGTCAAGCAAGAAGTATGCCAACCCTATTTTTGACGAATGGAAGGCATCTGCCACTCAAGATCTCCTTATAAAGCAAGTACGTTTTCATGTAATTAGAAAATGTCTTGTCTGTTTTGCCGTTTTATGCATTATTGCAGCTTCTTCAATGTTTACTGGATATTATGTCTCTACCCGTAAAGCGGAAGTAGGTAAAGTTATATCACGCGGCAATAGCCTGCTTAATGAGTACGGCAAGATCATAAAAGACCTGGAAACCTATGAAAGATATGCCGACATGAAGCTCAAGGTTCCCCTTTATGTTCAATTTGCGGCTCTTGTCTCTTCTTCAAAGCTTGGTTTTTTTATAGATTCGTTATCTTTTGAACAGGCCGCTGAATTGGGGAACTTGAAGGAGTCCTTTGTTGTGGAAACAGGGCAAAGTGCTGACTCAGTAAAGATACTTGGCATATGGAAAATAAAGGGGCTGCTCATGCAAAATGTGGACAATAGATGGGCTATCTCCTTCAAGAATTCTTTAGAAGGGATGTTCTCCCTGTTCGGCATGAAGTCCTATGTATCGACTACCCTGCGTGAGTCTGATATGGAAGCGACGGTAGTGCTATATGAATGACACTAAAAAGATCGTCTCTTTAGGTTTGATTTTTTGTATATTTTGTGTCATCTTGTCCGGCTGGTTTGGTAGGAGCATGGGCGAGAACATCGCATTTTTGCTGGAGTATAGAAAAAGTGCTCCAAAAATTGTGGCCCTAAATGCTTCTTTGTCCAAAATTCCCTTGGGCGTAGATACGACGGAGTTGAAGAAAGAAGCGGAAGCAGCCAAATACGACTCTACTAAGCTATCTGCCGATATATCAAACGAGATGTCCCTTTATGGCATGGTGGTAATGGACGTCGCAGTAAAGCAAACATCTGAAAAAGAAGTTTCTCTTTCCATCAAGGGGATCGTCCCAGCTTCTAAAATTTATAACTTCATGCTAGGGATTTCTTCTACGGATAAGTTCTTCTTTGTGAAAAAGCTCAACTTGTCTCCAAGAAATTCGGCGGTCCAGATGATAAGCAGGCTGGATCAATTGCAAAGAAACAGTCGGGCTTTCCAAGAATTGAAGTCCAGCATAGAAAAGTCCGGGTTAGATTCCTTCAATGTCGATATAGAAGCCCTGGTGGTAACGTCATGAATAAGATAAATAAGATCTTCACTTTGTTTTTGGTCCTTCTGGTTATAAGCACCGTCGTCTCTGGAGTTTCTTCATTTTTGAGCAGTTCTGTTAATTTGGGAATATCTGACATAGAAGGAAAGGTCTTCGATTTACAGGTAAAGCTGAGAAACCTTACCACTGGGGATTTGCTCAATAGCATTCGTGGATGGGAAGAACAAAAACTGAAAGAAAGCTTCGACAAATTATCGCCGCCCACTATTTCTTATGCTTTTGGCATCGACTATCTTTCTGCTGCCCTTTCTTCTTCGATGGGAAATGTTTCCTTATCATCTCAGGATGGAGATGTAAAATTTCCGGACATCTCTCTTGTGGGCATGTCCGTCAAAAAGGGAGTGGCTGCTTTAACTTTGAATATCCAAGGTGCCGTTCAAATGTGGGTCTTTAAATATGAAAATGGAAAATGGAAGGCTCAAGATGTTGGGTATCTTGTGGAAGACATGTCAATTTCAAAGGATCGAGTTTCCTTCTTGCTTTCTGTGGCCGGGCAAAAAAGAAAATATGAATTTCCGATAGCAGCGGTTCCGGCTCAATATACCGCTCCATAGGATGGTGAAGATGTTGAAAAAAGTATTATGTGTTATCTTAATGGTTTTTCTTCTTGCCCCGCCATTACGTGCTGATACGGTATCTATGTCTTTTTCAAATGTCCCCGTGGGGTATCTTTTTCAAAATTTGGGAAAACTTTACGGCGTAAGTTTTTCAATTTCGGCTGCTGCAGCCGCCAAAGTGGTATCTGTCGAAATTACCGATGTCGAATTTGATAAAGCGCTTGAGATTATTGCAGCATCCGCGGGCGTAGTTGTTGAACAATCTGGAAAAGGGATATATGTCGTGCGAGCTTTCGGCGAAGACACGGAAGGCGTTTCGCAAGAAGAAAAAAAGCGCAAAGAACAAGAAGCAAGATTGCAGGGTGCCGTCATGGAATCGGTTACGACAAAATTTGTGGGCGCCAAAGAAGTCCAAGAAGCATTGGAAAAGATATTTGGTGAAGATTTTAAGTCCCTAGTGTCGGTTTCGCAATTGGCCGGGGAAGATGAAAAAACAATAAATTATAATTCTGTCGTCATATATGCTTCTAGTCCAGAAATTCTAAAAACAGTAAAAGAAGTCATTGCACAAATTGATCGACCGAAACCAATGGTAGAAATGGAAGCGCTTTTTGTTGAACTTACCATGAATGAAAATGAAGACTTGGGCGTTAATTGGAATATGATGACTAATCCGTTAAAGTTTCAAGAAGAAGCTCCAGCGCAAAACCCAGAAAACGATCCAATGAAATACTATACGACCCGTTTTGGCCAATTTTGGCGAATATCACCCTGGGAAGCAGAAGCTACACTTACAGCGCTTCAGGGTACGGGGCGTGGCAGGGTTCTTGCTAATCCAAAAGTACGCGTGATGTCTGGACGTAAAGCTACGTTTATTTCCGAAACACAGATGCCAATATTAACGAAAGATGGCGATGGAGAAATCAACACAGAATGGAAAAATGTTGGTATATCATTAGAAATGCTTCCCGTCGTGCTCGATGATGGGTCGATATATATAACTGTAACGCCGCGCGCTTCTTCTATAGTGGGCGAACAACGCCTTGGCGATGTAACTGCGCCTATCATTTCCGAAAGACGCGTGGAAACAGAAATGCTACTTAGCCCCCAGGAAACTATCGTTATCGGCGGGCTGATAAACGACCGGGACATTAAAAGCTTATCTAAGGTGCCGATTCTGGGCGATATTCCGCTTTTCGGTGAACTTTTTAAAAGCACAAACACCGAAACAGAAAGAAGTACTGTTATAGTCTTCTTGCGTCCATCTATAGTTGAACTTTATTCTGGGTCTGGGCTTCCTGAAGAGCTTTCTAAAAAATATGAAGATCTTACTGTAGATATTAAGCCGATTGCTAAGACGCCGGAAAAGACGTCTGAAAAAGACATAGACAAGCTAATTGCTCAAATCACGGATTCAAAAGATGTTATAAATACCGCTGCTGAAGAAAGTTCTTCAGAAGTAAAAGATGTTTCACAAGATGTAAAAGAAATTGTGAAAGAAGCAGCTGAAATTGTACCAGAAGAAAATGCTAAACCAAAAAAGACGCCGCGAAGTGAAGAAGAATATCAAAAGAAATGGCAAGCCATGGTAGAAAGTTTAAAAAAATCCGAAGAAACCGAAGAACCAGCGAATTCTGAAGAAGTTAAATCTGAAAAAACTGTTACTGAAGAAACAAAATCGACAGAAGAATTAAAAGAAACTAAATCGCCTGAGCCAGAAAAGAAAGAAGACAAAACTGAAGATAAAGAAGAAAATAAAGCCGAAGACAAAGAAGAAAATAAAGTCGAAGAATCTGTCTGGGTTCCCCCGTTAAAGTAGGTGACGGCATGAGCTGGATAAAAAATCTTCCATCTTTAAGACTTTTAGGTGATCTTCTTGTTGAAAAAGGAAAAATCAACAAAGAACAATTAACGGAAGCTTTAGAATATCAGAAACAGAAAGGCGTCCGTCTGGGTGCCGCGTTGGCTGAGCTTGGTTATATTACTGAATCAGACGTGCTTGAAGTTTTTTCGCAGTATCTTGAAATGCCCTATATACAGCATCTTGACAGGCGCGTTCTTGATGGTATGGGCGCTGACTATTATTTCATATCGGAATTTTCCATAGATACAATTGTGCGTTTGGGCGTTATTCCTTTTAAACTTGAAATAGAAACTCAAATTGATCAGACTACTCAAATTTGGAAATTTCATGTCATTTTGTCCGACCCGTGGATATACGATGAAGTTTCTATGCTTGTTGATAATTACGTTAAACAATATTTTGCAAGCCATGACATTGGGATTTCCATTTATGACGTAAGTACAGAAATAATCGGGTATCTTGCTGATACTTCCGAAATAGATTCTATTCTTGCCGAAATATCTGGGACAGCGTCTGTTGCAATATTTGACAGGGATGAAGAACAAGCTGCTGGTAAACTTCTTTTTGACGTGCTAACTTCAGCAATAGCACAGAACGGCACTGATATACACATTAGCCCGTTGCATTCTAAAGGCGGTTTGTGGATTCGAACACGCATTGATGGCGTGATGAAAGATTATATGAAAGATGCGCGTTATAGCGCTAATGAATACAATACACTAGTAAACCGCGTGATGACCATGGCGAATATGGACACCACCAGAAAACGGGAGCCGCAAGACGGCGGGATGGAATTTCCATTTAATCGAATTATGTTCGATGTACGTGTAGCGGCTATCCCAACTTATTTGATGTCAAATATCCTTGATGGGGTGAAGCTGCAGTTTCGTATCCTTTACCGTCATGCTCAACTGTCATTGTCTGAACTTGGGTTTTTGGAGCACGATCTTGATATAGTAAAACAGCTTTATAGTAAACCGTCGGGCATATTGCTTGTCACGGGGCCCACTTCTGCGGGAAAGACAACTACATTAAATTCTATTATGCGCATGCTAGATTTGGAATCGCAAGCCTGCTATACTGTAGAAGATCCAGTGGAATATCATCTAGAAAATGCTTATCAAATTCCCGTATCGGAAAAAGAAGGCCGGTCTTTTGCTCGTATTTTGCGCAGCCTTATGCGTTTGGACCCCGATATAGTACTTCTTGGGGAAATCCGCGACGAAGAAACCGCGCTTATAGCGACACAGATGGCTAATACGGGGCACAGCGTCTTTTCTACACTTCATACAAACAGCGCATGGACAGCCCCGCAGCGTTTGGCCACGATGAAGGTTCCGCTTTATCTTATCGTGGGAAATTTAAATGGGGTCATAGCCCAACGTCTAGTGCAAAAGAACTGCCCCGATTGCACAAAAGAATACAAACCTTCTTCAAAAGTGCTTAAGACTTTGGGAATTCCCAAAGATGGTACCTATTTTAAAGGAACGGGGGTAATAGACGGGAAGACATGTCCTACATGTAAGGGGCGTGGATACAAAGGCAGGATAGGTATCTTTGAAATAGCACCGTTAGCGCTATATGAAGGTTGGGATAAGTTTATCGAGCGGCCACTAGCAATGCGGGATTTCTTTTTAGCTATGGGTTTTCATGATTTAATGGGTGACGCTTTTGAAAAAATGAAACGGGGCATTATATCCCCAGATAGCCTTATGGGTGTTCTTGCTAGGATGGAAGCGGTGATCCAGGGTGATGCGTAAGGGGTACGCTTTGACAATGGTGCTTCTTGTATTTTCTGTTATTCTTGCTGTCTATTTTTCTGGGGTTTTCGATACAGCAGCGCCGCGTGTTCAAAAAGCTAATGAAAATACAAGAAAATTAGAAAGTACATTAAATGATATTAGGGATATTTTAAATGCATTGTTAGTTTTAGACACAAAAAGCGGGAACGCATTTCCTTTGAATCAAACTTTAACGCTAACTGAATTTAAAAACTGGATAAATCAAAAATTGGGACGTGCTATATGGGTTCCTTCTATTGTAAAAAATATGGAATTTGAATTTTCTAATGTTGCTGATGGAATAAGAATTTTGGTAACGTGTGAGCTACATGAATATGTTGAAATTTATTCGTACAAGATGGATGTTCCTGGAATAACTGTAAAAGATAACGAAATAAAAATGTTAGTGCAATATAGAAAGGGGGGCGTAATGTGAAAAAATTGTTTGTAATTCTAATTTTGTTAATGGCTTCCCCCGCCTTTGCTTCCCCTTGGTCGAAGGCGTTTCCCGTGGGTGAAGTAGAAGATTTGTCTGGCTGGTCCGTTCGGGTGGATAGGCTTGGGTCGTGGATGGAAAGCTATGCCGTTAGACTAAAGTGGGACAAATTTATCCCAACTTTGGGCACTTGGGATATCAGCGGTGAGCCTAAAAATCTAGTTTCCATTTCACCCACCAAGATTGTCATAACTGAAGCTTGGGGAATAGAATTGGGGCAACGAGAAATGGAAATAAGCGCTCGTAATAGACTAGCAGATATCACAGTTGTGGCGCGAATGAAAGAAAATATTTATGGTCTTACCGGTTATATTCAGCACGCTGAAGGGCTTGAGCTTCCTTTCGCCATCATATGGGATCGTGACGCCACCAAAGCTAGGTTGTTAATGGGGAAAGGGCTATGGGAAGATCAGGATTTACAGCAGTAGAACTCATCGTTTCATTGTTGATTATTTCTATTTTAATGACGGGCGTGCTTCCCACGTTGGGCGTTTTAAAAAGTTCAGAAGACGTCAAACAGGAACTTATACTGGCAGCTGATGAAGTAGCCATAAAACTTGGCATATCAGTTTATCAAATATTATATGATCGTCTTCCGGAATCTGTGGAAGACCTTGTACATTCTGGTATTATTACGGGCGAAGGCGCGCGGGAAATAGAATATGTCGAAGGGACTGTCATTTTAAAATGAAGCGCGGATATGCTGGTGTTGTTTTAATTTTGGTGTTTTCCATTGGTGTGTTAGCTTTTTTTACATTGTTGCCTGATACCAGATTTTACAAAGATATGGTTAAAAGAATTACTTCTTCTCACGTAGAAGTTTATACAAGTGTATCAAATAACGTCGATGATTTTATCAGCGCTTCTGTTTTGTCTTTAGGGGTTTCTGAGTCTACCATTGGGCTTTCTTTTGGTGATTTTGCAAGAACAAGAAATTCCCAAGAAGAAGCAAGAAAAATACAAAAAATTTTAATATCTTCTGGTTGGGGTTTTTCCGCAAGTGCGTTGGCTGACATGTTTACCCCAATAACGGGATCTAACATTTCCGCACTTGTACCCAACCTAGGTGAACAAATTGACAGGGGGTTTATATCGCCCAATATTTTGGTAGTAGAAGGAAACATAAGTCGCTTGCGTAGCGTGTGGAATTTGGTGGCTGGACAAATTATGGCACAAACTGGCATGACACTTATGGAGACGCTATGGTGAAAACGAAGACGATCTTATTATTTATCGGAATTGGAATTCTTGTCGGGTTTTTCTTTCTTTGGCCGACTAAACAACCCTTTGATGAATCGGTTTTCAAAAATCTTGTGGTGGGAGCTATGCAACAAAGGGCGGAAATTAATTTCGTTCCCGATATTATCATTGATGATCTTCCTGCTTCAGCGTGGCTGTTTGCTAAAAAGCACGAATATAATATTACGGATATCCCACTTGGTTGGGATTTTGTACTAGAAATTGCCGAAGGAAAAAAAGAAGGGAAGATGAAAATTTACGCCGATGATAAGTTTTATGAATTACCTTTTCCTGATAAACTGGTGTCTCGTGTACATTATTCTTTTTATACGATATGCCCCATGGAAGTGACGCTTTACTACAATGAAAAGAAAAGTTTAGCAGAATGGGCTAGCGTGTTTAAAGATGTACCGGTAGTTGCCGGAAGTGTAAATGAGCGGGAGCTTTATGGCGCAAAAGACAACGTGCGTATAAAATATACAGTAGAAGGCGAAGATGTGACACAAGTTGAAGCGACATTTTTTTCCAGACATCGTGGCAAGATTAAGTCCATAAAAAAAGAAGTGATGGACATGCTTTATTCAATGGACGCAATTCAAGCGGGGGATTGGTTGCTTAGGTCGCAATGGAATATTCCCAATGAATGGGTTGATAGCAGAATTAATTTTGAAGAAATATCTCGTGTATATCTTACGGATTTTTCGTGGTCTTTATCTGCGCCGCTTCTTAGTGGCGAAATTGTATTTTGGAATGGCTGTTTTATAGAAGGCGTACTTTATTTTACTTATGATAATTGGTTGTTAGCACAAAATATAGCGGAATGGTTTAATATTCCTGAAGTACAATTTTCTTATAACAGGGATGGTGACATTGTCGAAGTAAGGATTTCCGATGTATTGATGAAGGATATATTTTCTTATCTGCACTTGCTTGATTCAGGGTTTTATGATAAACTCAGGAAAACTTATCTTGAAAGGATGGGGAGAAATGACTGACGATGTAATGAAAAAAGTTGAAAGTTTGCTTTTTGATGATGAAAAGCCAAAAGAACCAGAAATAATTACAAAAAAGATTGAAGAAGAACCCGAAACGATTGAAGAGCTGGAAGTGACTAAAGAACCGGAAAAACCAAAATCAGTTAAAACAACAAGAAAGGGGATTTCTATGGATTTTATTGAAATCTTTTTTGATGGGCATATGGAAATATCAGGGACAAAAATAAAAACCGTCCCTGGCAGCGAGATTGAAACTGGAAATTTAAAGTTCGTCTTCGAAGATAATTCAGTGAAGGTCTATGAAATTTGAAGATGTTTTTAGCATAGGCGTTGAAGAATTTTGCGATTATATGTCGCAGGCTGTAGTTGCCGACCTGTGTTTGCAAAACATGGGCCGGGTAGCTACGCTGGGAAATTTTACTCACCATGGGGGATTGTGTTATAAAGCAGGATTTGCGCTATTGGATTTTCATGACGTTTTGGGAAATGTAATACGGGAACGTCGGCCAGCTTATCTTTATCTGCAGGGTCTTTGGGCGGAAAATTTGTATTCCTTTTACCATTTACCAGAAATAGAATCCAGCTTTGACGCCAATACTTTTCGCCGCGAATCAGAAGAATTTATTGATCTTTGTATGCGTGAAGCCGCCCGCATCGATGGTGACAGGGGGACTTCTTACATAATGTATGGTTTTTATTGTTTGAAAATGCTAAAAGATCCCGACAAGTTAAGAAAAAGGATGATCCCATGGGAAAGGTTCGCTTAAGGTTATCAGCAGTACAGGAATGGCGGCAAGGTGAAGGGCTTCCCAAAAATTGGGATTCCATTAGAAAAACCGTACTTTTTCGTGATAATTATACTTGCTATTATTGTGGCTTTAGTTGCGATAAATATATGCATGTTCACCACAAAGAAGGTCGCCATTACGACAATTCCCCAGATAACTTGATAACGCTGTGTCCCCTTTGTCATAGCTGTCTTCACATTGGCCACGCCGGCATTAACAAGCTAGGAAGCCTATTATTATTACGCGAAGAAATAGACCAGGCTAAGCTTAACAGGAAGCTTTTAGAAAATGCAACCTTAGAATTTTTTGTTGTCACAAGAAAGCGACTTCCCGTTGAAAAAGACTTTGGTTCCGACGGGTTGATAGAACTTGCAAATGAAATATTGCAGGGAAATATCGCACCAGACGGCAGATTTGTGTTCTTTCCGGACCATGATAAATACGATATCGTTCAACATCTTGTTTTGCGACAGAACGAATAATGGGGGAAAACGTTTTGTCGTGGAACGTTAAGGAGAATTGGGATGACATTAAGGGAAATAATTCTGCAGGTGGACTTCGAAAGATGGAAAAAAGAAAAAAGTGTAGAACTATTCGGCGAAAACCCGGAATATATCGAAAGCCTATTTTTACCTATCTTCAAAGTATTAAAAAGAATGGCCAAGGTGGAAGGTAAGCCCGCGGGCAGCATAGAACTTTTTGAAGATGGCATCTTTGCCAAGTTCAGAATAAACGATGTCCCGCTTA
>CAYUIY010000070.1:0-10402 GCA_964444915.1 uncultured Dysgonomonadaceae bacterium | reverse complement strand
TATTACAGCATGTATATTTACGGCATTTGCAACAAGTGCGATCAAGAAAAGAAAATAGAAATGAATAAACTTGCCTCAAAAATAAATGGCGAGTAATCTTCAAACAAAAATAACACTAAAGAAGCAAGATAATAACAATGAAAGTAGATGTGATTTTGGGTCTTCAATGGGGTGATGAAGGCAAAGGAAAAATTGTGGACGTACTCACCCCGAATTATCAAATCGTGGCGCGTTTTCAGGGTGGCCCTAATGCCGGCCACACACTGGAATTCGAAAATCAGAAGTACATATTGAAATCCATTCCTTCGGGTATTTTTCAGGAAGGGAAAATAAATATCATAGGTAACGGGATGGTTGTCGACCCGGCCATGTTCAAACAAGAAACAGAAACGCTGGAAGCTTCCGGTCACCAACTTACCGATAAACTTTATATTTCAAAAAAGGCACACCTCATTCTGCCTACTCATCGCCTTCTGGATGCCGCCTCAGAAAAAGAGAAAGGGGATTCCATGATCGGAACTACGGGTAGAGGAATCGGACCGGCCTATACAGATAAAGTATCTCGAAATGGACTGCGAATAGGCGATATTTTTCACAATTTTGAAGAAAAATACCGAAAAGCTACCGATCGACATAAAAAAATGTTATCTCAATATTCAATTGAATATGAGCTGGAAACACTTGAAAAAGAATGGTTCGCGGGTATAGAAAAATTAAAAACATTCAACATCATCGATAGCGAACACTTTATTAATAAACGCCTAGACGAAGGAGATAAAGTATTGGCCGAAGGCGCACAAGGTTCCATGCTGGATATCGATTTCGGAACGTATCCTTTTGTGACCTCATCCAGCACTATTTGTGCCGGTGCGTGCACAGGTTTGGGCGTATCGCCACACAAAATTGGTGAAATTTTCGGCGTTTTTAAAGCGTATTGTACACGCGTAGGTAGCGGACCATTTCCTACTGAATTAACTGACGAAACCGGTCAGTTGCTTCGCGATAGAGGATGGGAATATGGCTCGGTAACCGGCCGTCCCCGCCGTTGCGGTTGGATTGATTTGGTGGCACTTCGCTACACCATCATGCTAAACAATGTTACCAAACTGGTGATGATGAAAAGCGATGTGTTGGATACGTTTGACACCATCAAGGCTTGCGTCGCCTATGAAATCAACGGGGAAGAAATAAAAGATCTTCCGTTCGATATTTCGGAGAACATTAAACCCGTGTATGTTGAATTGCCGGGCTGGAAAACCGATATAACAAACATAAAAACGGAAGAAGAATTCCCAAAGGAATTCAATTCATACCTTTCTTTCCTCGAAAAAGAACTGGGTATACCTATCGCTATTGTTTCGGTAGGACCAAACAGGGCACAAACCATTATCCGAAAATAAAGTCAAATGATATTCCTACAATATCCTTTTTCTAAAAGGCATCGTGTTGAACTTTTCAATATAAAAGGCGTTATATAAAGTAAAAACAACGTATTAATTTTATTTTCTTGATATGATAATCTGGATTTTATTTATCGCTATAGCCCTTGCAAGCTATATCGTGTCGGCCACTTTGCAGCAACGATTTAATAAATACTCAAAAATTCCTCTCAGCAACGGGATGACCGGACGTGATGTAGCCGAAAAAATGCTGCATGATCACGGTATTTACGACGTGCAAATCACTTCCACAAAAGGAAAACTCACCGATCATTACAATCCGCTTAACAAAACGATAAACCTCAGCGAAGGAGTTTATTCAAGTAGCAGTGTGGCAGCTGCTGCCGTTGCAGCTCACGAAACCGGGCATGCCGTACAACATGCCATACAGTATGCCCCCTTGAAAATGCGTTCAGCATTAGTTCCTGTAGTCACGTTCACTTCGCGATGGGTAACTTGGGTGCTTTTGGGCGGCATCATTCTTATCCAAACATTTCCTGCCCTTATCTGGATCGGAATAGCCATGTTTGCCATGACTACTTTGTTTAGTCTTATCACATTACCTGTTGAGATAAACGCTTCACAACGGGCATTGGCATGGCTGAACCATGCAGGAATAACCGATGTAACAAACGAGGCACAAGCTCGCGATGCACTAAAGTGGGCAGCTTACACCTATGTTATTGCAGCCCTCAGCTCGCTGGCAACTCTCATTTATTATATATTAATTGCTTTAGGAAGTAACAGAAGATAAAAAAACATCATTAGGGGAAATAAACATTCAAAAGACGGTAGAATATTGCCGTCTTTTTTATTCCCTTTTTGTTTAAAAACACGAAAACACTTATCTTTACACTTCTTAAAAAAAGAAAAATAAAAAACTATGTACGAAAAAATGCAAAAACACCTGCAAGAAGAATTAACTGCCATTAAAGATGCAGGACTTTACAAAGATGAACGCGTGATTGTAACTCCGCAAAAAGCGGAAATCAAAGTAAAATCGGGTCAACAAGTGCTGAATTTTTGCGCCAACAACTATCTGGGACTATCAGCAAGTCCGCAATTAATAGAAGCCGCAAAAAAAGCTCTCGACGAAAGGGGTTACGGCATGTCGTCCGTACGTTTCATCTGCGGTACACAAGATCTTCACAAAGAACTAGAAGCACGCATCAGTAAATTTTTTGGAACAGAAGACACCATTTTGTATGCTTCGTGCTTTGATGCCAATTCAGGCCTTTTTGAGCCCCTTTTCAACGAAGAAGATGCCATTATTTCAGATAACCTCAATCACGCCTCCATCATCGACGGTGTACGCTTATGCAAAGCAAAACGCTATCGCTATGCCAATGCCGATATGATCGATCTGGAGGAAAAGCTAACAGAAGCTCAATCGCAACGTTTCCGCATTATAGCCACTGACGCTGTTTTTTCCATGGACGGCAATGCGGCTCCCCTCGATAAAATTTTGGAATTGGCTGACAAATACGATGCTCTTGTAATGGTGGACGAAAGTCATTCGGCAGGTGTGGTGGGAAAAACAGGACGCGGACTCACCGAAGTGTACAATTGCAGAGGCAAAGTAGACATTATTACCGGAACACTGGGAAAAGCCTTTGGCGGCGCCATCGGAGGATTTACTACAGGGCGCAAGGAAATCATTGAGATGCTGCGTCAACGATCGAGACCCTACCTTTTCTCCAATTCCATTCCACCTATGGTGGTAGCTGCTAGTATCAGAATGTTCGATATACTGGAAGAATCGAACGAATTGCTGGATAAGCTGCACGAAAATGTGAACTATTTTGTGACCAAAATGAAAGAAGCCCGCTTCGACATCAAACCCACACAATCGGCCATTTGCGCCGTAATGCTCTACGATGCTCGTCTTTCACAGGAATTTGCCGCAGAACTACTTGATGAAGGCATATATGTAACCGGATTTTCTTATCCTGTCGTGCCCAAAGGCGAAGCACGCATCCGTGTTCAAATTTCGGCAGGACACGAACGCGAACACCTCGACAAAGCCATCACCGCTTTCATAAAAGTAGGAAGAAAACTGAATGTGATAAAATAAATTTTTCTAAAAAAACTATTTTCAAAAACTAATCAACGATTCATAAATTATGAAAGCACTGGTGAAACTACGCCCCGAAAAAGGAATTTGGATGGAGGACGTTCCTAAACCATCCGTTGGTGTAAACGACGTACTTATCAAAATCAAAAAAACCGCCATTTGCGGCACCGATTTACACATTTATAAATGGGACGATTGGTCGCAAAAAAACATCAAAACTCCTCTGGTTATCGGTCACGAATATGTTGGCGAAATTGTGGATATGGGGAGAGGTGTGGAAAATCTGAAAATCGGCGACCGCGTCACAGGCGAAGGGCATATTGCCTGCGGACATTGCCGCAATTGCAGGCGGGGTAAACTACACGTGTGCGAAAACTCTATCAGCGTAGGTGTTAACCGCGACGGAGCTTTTGCCGAATACCTTTCGCTACCGGCAGCCAACGTAGTTAAACTCGATCCACGTATTCCCGACGAAATAGCTGCCATAATGGATCCATTTGGAAACGCTACCCATACAGCACTGGCTTTCCCTGTATTGGGCGAAGATGTGCTTATTACCGGTGCAGGTCTCATCGGCAATATGGCCACTGCCATCTGCAAGTTTGCAGGAGCACGCTACATTGTTGTGAGCGATATGAGCGAATATCGACTGAATATCGCCAAAAAAATGGGAGCCACTATCACTGTAAATCTATCGAAAGGCGAAACCATCGACCAAGCCGTAAAAGATTTGAAAATGCGCGGATTCGATGTGGGATTGGAAATGTCAGGAGCACCCGCTGCTTTCTGCGATATGATTAATCACATGTACAACGGATCCAAAATAGCCCTACTTGGCATTTTGCCAAATACCACAACCGTAGATTGGAATACCATAATCTTTAAAGCACTCACTTTAAAGGGTATTTATGGACGCGAAATGTGGGAAACATGGTATAAAATGGAACAAATGCTCATTTCCGGACTCGATCTTACACCTGTCATTACCCATCGTTTTAGCATTGACGATTTCCAGAAAGGGTTCGATGTGATGGAAAGTGGACAGTGTGGAAAAGTAATTCTAAATTGGGAATAGCCAGATCCATTCATTCTCTATTTGCCATCGCAGCAAACTTTAAACAAACAGGCTTATCCAAAAGAATATCCTGATTTGTGTCGGTTAATAAACCGGTTTGGTTATCGATGGCAAATACTTGAATTTTATTATCGTCGCGACTAGCCACGAGCAAAAATTTACCGTTAGGAGTAATTACAAAATTACGCGGATGACGGGCTGTAAGCTGATAACCCACTCTAGTAAGCTTCCCATCATTGGGGTTAATCGAAAAAATGGCTATTCCGTCAGCCTCCAAACGATTAGAAGTATATAAAAATTTACCGTCGGGCGAAACATGAATATCGGCACTTCCGCGTGCACCTACTGTATCCGAAGCAATGGTCTGTTTCATTTTGAGATATCCATCGTTGTAGTCATACACAATTACTTCTCCCGATAACTCGCCAAGCAAGTAAACATAATCTTCGCCGGGATGAAAATCAAAATGTCTGGGACCTGTTCCCGGAGGGGTAACAAACGCTATAAGCGTACTCTCCGAAATAGAGGGTTGTCCTTCAAAAACAGCTTCCATCGCTTCCATACGATATATTTTATCTGTACCTAAATCAGTGGCAAAAAGATACCTACCATCAGGTGAATACTGCACACAATGCACATGGGAACTTTTTTGACGAACTGTATCTGTTCCTGATCCTTTAAACTGAATCAGAGAAACCAATTCGCTCAAGCCACCGTCATTCCTTACCTGGAAAGAAGAAATGCTTCCTCCGCTATAATTAGCAGTATGTACATTCTTTCCCTTTTTATCGATCGTAATGTAACAAGGGCCTGCACTTTGTGTGCTCTGCGAATTAATCAAGGTAAGCTGTCCGGTTTTTTATCGAACGAAAAAGCATGAGCCATACCCTCCTCCTCTTCGGCATTTTCACCCACCGAATACACAAATTCTTCATCAGGGCTTAATGTAAGGTACGATGGATTGGCAACCTCCATTATAGACACCTTTTCACTTTCTCCTGTTTCGGTGTCGAAACGATATACATAAATGCCTTTGCTCCCTTTAACGGATGTATATGTACCAACCAACAAATACATTTCCCCGGTTTGTGGAAGGACAATAGCTGTCTCTCTACTTTTTTCTAAACTCTCTTTTTTGTTCTTTTTTTCGGTGCAAGAAAACAATAAAACAATCAATGAGAGCACGTAAATGATATTTTTATTCATTTTGAAAATTTTATGCAACTTCGAATTGCGAATGTAACGCATTTTTTCGAAAAAGCAGATAAGAACAAAACATTTTAAGCAAAATTGAAAATGAAAAGTTGCAAATGTGGCTTTCTCTCACTACTTTTGCACTTTATTTCGGAGTAAATTGAAATAATAAACAGCTATGCTTACAAAGATTTTGTCGGTTTCAGGAAAACCGGGATTATATAAACTTATATCAACCGGTAAAAATTTGAACATTGTCGAATCATTAACAGATGGTAAACGTTTTCCCGTTTACATAACAGAAAGAGTAATAGCATTAAACGATGTGTCTATTTATACCGAGGAAGGGGATGTGCCCTTAAAAACAGTATTTTCCAAAATAAAAGAAAAAGAAAAAGGGGAAAAGGTACCACTCAACTCAAAGACTCCGAACAAAGAACTCTTTGCTTATTTTGCTGAAATACTTCCCAACTACGATAAAGACCGTGTATACGCATCGGATATAAAAAAATTGATTAATTGGTATAATATCCTGATCGAAAATAAGATCGATTTCGAAGCTGAAGAAGCTGAAGAACCAGAAGAAGCTAAAGAAGAAGAGAATATCACAGAATCTTCCGATAAAAAAGACGTTTCATCGGAAGCCTCAAAATAATCAAAAAAGTTGACTTGAATACAAAAAACCTTCTCACACGTGCAGGCGCGGGTATCATTTATATAGTTGTGTTACTCGCCGGCATACTGGTAGGAAAATACTCCTTCCTCATCGTCTTCGGCACTATTTTGGGATTCGGATTGTATGAATTTTATAAAGCAATGGAGAAAAACACTTCTCATGTCATTAGTAAAACTTTCAACATTGCTTCGGGAATAATTATTTTTCTTTCTGCATATCTTTATCTAGAAAACATTAACGCATATTTGTTTCCCGCAACGTCGCTAACCTATTTACTGGCTCTAACAGCATCCGCAGTCTTGATTAACCGGGACGATATTTTTCACGCTATCATCTATTCGGTTTTCGGACAAATCTACATCACACTTCCTCTTTCTTTACTGATGCTTCTTTCCTATCAGTACAACATCTGGGCAAAAGAATATCATTATTTGCTGGTACTTGCAATTTTTGTCCTTATCTGGATAAACGACACAGCAGCCTATTTTATTGGTTCTCTCATAGGAAAACACAAACTTATTGAACGCATTTCCCCAAAAAAATCAGTAGAAGGTTTTATCAGCGGCATTATTTTTACGCTTCTTGGTTCCTTAATCTTTGCTCACAGTTATCCTCAATATCCTCTAAAATTTTGGCTAGGTTTTGCGTTGGTCATCTCGCTTTTCGGTACAGTGGGCGATTTATTCGAGTCGCTTATAAAACGAACCTGCGGAATAAAAGATGCAGGAAATCTTATCCCGGGTCACGGAGGAATTCTCGACCGCATCGATAGTCTCCTCATTGCCATTCCTGCCGCTTATCTTTATTTAATGATATTTGCGCAATTAATCGACGGAATTCACCCCTGAAATTATAACTTTAATTCTTCATCAACACACATCCTATATCTTTATTAAATTTAGTAAAATATTTCGATTTTGCTGAACAAAAACATCTATAAAAACGTTTATTCAGCACGGGTTGGGAATTTTTTACGTTTATTTCCGATAATCTACCGACACAAAGAAAAGGTAATCAACGTAATTTTCAAATATATATGCTATGAACAAAAAAACAATCGGAAAAAATGCCGGCATTATTTGGAATTTGCTAAGCAACAAAGAAAAATGGGATATAAAAAAATTAAAAAAAGAAACCGGCTTACCAGAAAAGGATATCTACGCTGCAATAGGATGGTTGGCACGCGAAAACAAAATTGAATTTGAAGAAAGTGGAGACAATGAATCCTTTTACTTAATTATTGAATATTATTTTTAACAACAATTTCCATCCGCATAAAGAAGAAAAAAAGTCCGAGAAATTCTCGGACTTTTTGTTTATCAATCGAAAGAGAATTAAATTACATGATTCCCCTCTCGCGCAATTTCAATTGCCATTTCCATGCCGAGGCCAATGTCTCTTCCAGTGGAGTTTCGGCTTTCCAGCCAAGCACTTTATTGGCTTTTTCAGGATTAGCCCAGATCTGTTCGATATCGCCTTCACGACGACCTACAATTTTATAATTTAATGGTTTGCCCGTCACTTTTTCAAAAACACGGATCAATTCCATCACCGAGACTCCCCTACCCGTACCTAAATTAAATATTTCCATTTTTTCGTCCGACTTATCTTCAAGTATACGATCCATAGCAACCAGATGGGCACGAGAAAGATCCATCACATCTATAAAATCGCGAATGCATGTACCATCCGGTGTATTGTAATCGTTTCCGAAAACTTTCAAATAAGGCCTGATACCAATTGCCGTCTGTGTAATATAAGGTACTAGGTTTTGTGGTTCTCCAATCGGCAACTCACCAATCTCAGCCGATGGATGTGCCCCGATAGGATTAAAATAGCGTAAAATGATGCTTTTGATAGGTGCTCCCGAATGAATATAATCTCGAATAATTTCCTCATTGATTTGCTTGGTATTACCGTAAGGAGAGGTTGCAGGTTTTATGGGTGCATCCTCGTCGATCGGATTTTTATCGGGCTCACCATAAACAGTACATGATGAAGAAAATACAAGGCCTTTTACATTAAATTCAGGCATTAATTCCAACAAATTCAACAACGATACAATATTATTCCGATAATACAACAACGGTTTCTGAACCGACTCGCCTACTGATTTACTAGCAGCAAAATGAATAATGCCGTCTATGTCCGGATATTTTTCAAAAAAAGCCCTCATACCTTCCATATCAGTACAGTCTACTTTTTCAAAAACCGGACGAATACCCGTTATACGAGTAATTCCTTCAATAACATCGATACTCGAATTCGATAAATTATCAACGATAAGCACTTCATAACCTGCCTCTTGCAGCACCACCACCGTATGCGAACCAATATACCCTGTTCCCCCGGTTACCAAAATTTTTTTTGCCATATATTTTTTATAGTTTAATAATAAAACGTGATATTCTTTTCATTACACAAACTTAGATAAAAAAGTTGAGATTCTATATACACGCCAATAAAAATCAAGGCCCGGATTATTAATAGAAAGTCAACGTGCTCATGACACAATATTGAATTTAAAAATTATTTTTATATGAGAACGATCGCAGGCCTTGACGTTCACAAATATAAAAAACAAAATAAAAGAATCTTGAAAATCCTAAAGAATAAAAATAAAATGCATTTTTTTGACAGTATATTAAAAAAAGTGTATATTCGTAAAGTTTATCTTTCATTTTCCCATCAATTTCTTATTTCTCAAATGGCTTACAAATTCAAAACGTATTACAAAAAAGAAGATTTGCCACCTCTTGAGGATGTTAATTTTTTTCATTATGCCTCATCATTCGATTTATATAAAAAAATGCCCGGTTATCGTCCTTTCATGATTGTAGCATTTGATGATGAAAAACCGGTAGCCTGCATGTTTGCTCTCATCAAACGCTTACATCGCTTTTTATTTGGGCCTCTTTTCAAAAAATGCTACGTTTCGCAGAAACCTTCTTTTTTTTCGGACGATATTCCTCAAGAGGAAATATTTCACGACTTGGTGGAAATACTGCTTCACGAAGTCAGGTGCAAAGTTTTTTTCACCCAATTTCGCAATCTCGATGATCCCATTTTCGGATACAAAGCCTTCCGCGATCATGGTTTTTATTCCATCAAATGGATTAGCATAAAAAATTCGCTTCAACGAAAAAGAAAAATATGGGATCAACTGTCGTCTTCGAGAAAAAATCAAATCAACAAGGCCAAAAGAAAAGGAGTTATCGTTGAAGAACTTTCATCGGAAGAGGAATTACCGGAAGTTTACCACTGCATCAAAAAAGAAAAAGGTCACAGAATTTTCAGGTATTTCCCTTCCTATCAATATCTGGTCAACTTTTACCGTTATTACATTCGCCAAAAGAAGGGGAAAATATTTGTTACAAAATACGATCAAAAAATTATCGGCGGTATTATTCTCGGTTTCGAAAAAAATATAGTTTACTGTCTGTATTATTGGGGAAAAAAGAAAGAATATAAAAAATTGTATCCTTCTATTTATAGTATCTGGTGGGCATTGCAATTTGCAGAAAATGAAGGTTTTCTTTATTTCGATTTTATGGATGCCGGCCGTATCCATGAAAAAAAAGGGAAACCTCTTTTCCTTCTTCAGTTCGGAGGTAAACAAAGAGCAACAAGACGATGGAATCGATTCACTTCTTCGTTAATAAACCTCATAGCAAATTGGATCTACGATTAAGCCAACACTGTCAATCATGGGGTATTTTGTTATTAATGAATATAAAACGAACAGATAATATTCGCAACAATGCTCAACATTATATTAAATGATGTTATAAACCCGGCTTTAGACATAGAAATATTTGGAGGTAATGAAAAAAACCATTTACTTTGCAACGTGTTTTTCATGGTATTAGATTTAAGGTTAACAATGAAGATGAGGGTGTCTCAAAAGGGCACTTTCTTTTTTTAGATCAAGCAGCTAAATCAAG
>CAYUIY010000069.1:0-10526 GCA_964444915.1 uncultured Dysgonomonadaceae bacterium | reverse complement strand
CATGGGTGAGATGGGCAAACATTTTGATTGACAGGGTTAGCAAAATGGAAAATCTTACACAAGAGGAAAAAAATCATTGGTTGGGCATTGGGCGCTTTTTTAGAGCAATGGAATATAATGATTTGGCCAAATTATTTGGAGATGTTCCTTATTTTGATCATGTCGTAGATCATAAAGATCTCGAAACGAGTTATAAGAAAAGGGATCCTTTGCCTTATGTTGCGAAAAAAATAATGGAAGATTTTCAATTTGCTGCCGATAATGTAAGGGAAAATGACGGGCCTCAACAAGTTAACCGTGATGTGGTGCTTGGGTTTATGTCTCGCAGCATGCTCTATTTTGGTACTTTTTTGAAATACCATAATATTGATTCAGAAGTTGCTAAAACTTTACTCGAAAAATCAGTATGGGCTTCAGAGGAATTAATGAATTCAGGCAAATATCAAATTGTAGATGATTATAGAGGAATTTTTACCTCGGCAGACCTTTCAGGAAATAAAGAAGTTATTTTTTATCGACAATATGAACCAGCTAAAGTTACGCATTGTTTGGTTTCTTATAATAATATGGAACCCCAAACAGGTACCACACTGAAAGTTGTAGAGACTTATTTGGCTTCCGACGGCTTGCCGATCAAGCAATCTTCTAATTATAATTATGGACCTGCAGTTCATGGTCATGAATTGAAATATTATCGTGATCAATATAAAGACAGAGATCCTCGATTGGCTGCAAGTTTAGTCGACTCCATTCGATTGCAGGGGCCGCATACAGCTTATTCGACTACAGGCTTTTGTTGTTGGAAGTTTTTACCTTATGATGCGAATTCAAAAGATTTGATTTATTTAGGAAGTACAAATATAACGGATGCACCCATACTTAGGCTTGGCGAAATTCTTGTGAATTATGCAGAGGCAAAGGCTGAATTGGGCAAATTTGATCAAGCTGCTGCAGATAAGTCTATTAATATTTTGCGTAATCGTTCGATCAAGAAAAATAATGTGGGTGATCCTTTACCAAAACTTCCACGGATGGTAATTTCCGGGAACAATGTTTTAGCAAATGGAACAATAATTAACGATCCTGATAGGGATCCTAGCGTGGATCCATTGTTATGGGAAATAAGAAGAGAAAGAGCAGTGGAACTGTTATTTGAAGGTTTTAGAAAAGATGATTTGAAACGATGGAAAAAATTTGAGTACCTTAAAACAGAAGAAACTGATGGAATTCCCACAAAATTGGGTATAGGGGCATATGTAGACCTCGATCAGTTTTCAGGAAGAGCAAAAGAAGATCTGATGAAGAATGTGCATTTTTATTACCCGAATCCAAATGATTTAACCAAAGCGTTTGTTTATAATTTATATGAAAAGAACATGCGGAGAGACTGGGTTCCGGGTAATTCGTATTACGAAAGACAATATCTGAATGCTGTTCCGTTGGACCAAATAAAATTATATCGTGATTTGGGCTACGAATTAACTCAGAATCCTGGATGGGATACACCTGCTAAGTAAGTTCTAGCATTATTAGATCAAAAAGAGCAACCTTTTTAACAAAGTTGCTCTTTTCTATTTTTGTATTATAAAAATATGTATCTTGCAAAATATTGTAAAAAATAATATTTTATGAAAAAAGTAAGTGTTGTCGTATGGCTTTTATTTATTTCTTTGATTTCGTATGCCCAAACAACTTGGATTCGGGTGAATCAGGTGGGGTATCTTCAAAATGATGTGAAGGTGGCAGTATGGGTAAGTAAGGAAAAGAAAGATGTTTCGGCTTTTGAAATAATTGATGTTCACAGCGGGAAAGTGGTCTATTCGGGTAATAAAATCAGGAATATGGGCAAACAACCGGCTTTTGAATCATCGGCTCGTTTGGATTTTTCCAATTTTTCAGCTCCCGGAACCTATTTAATAAAAGTAGAAGAAACAAAATCTGTTCCTTTTAAAATTGGCAACGATATTTATGCCGGAGTGTCGGAGATCCCATTGAAATATATGCGGCAGCAGCGGTGCGGATATAATCCGTTTTTGAAAGATTCCTGTCATGTATATGACGGAATTACAGTTGGTGATCCTGACGAAAAACGTGATGGAATATATTACGACGTAGTTGGTGGATGGCACGATGCATCGGATTATTTGCAATATGTCACCACTTCGGCAAATGCTGTTTATCAACTATTGTTTGCTTATAGCCAATATCCTGATGCATTTGGCGATTATTATCAGGCAAATGGCGACGAGGGTGCGAATGGCATTCCCGATATTTTGGATGAAGCAAAATGGGGGCTCGATTGGTTGGTGAAAATGAACCCCGATAAGGATACTTACTTCAATCAAGTGGCCGATGATCGTGATCATGCCGGCATGGTTTTGCCTACTCAGCAAAAGGTAGATTATGGTTGGGGTGCGGGAAAAGAACGTCCGGCGTATTTTTGCAGTCCGAAACCACAGGGTCTTTTCAAATATAAAAACCGTAGTACGGGATTGGCATCTACGTTGGGGAAATATACTTCATCTTTTGTTTTAGGAGCTAAACTTTTGGAATCTTATTATCCCGAATTTTCGGAAATGTTGCTTCGAAAAGCAAAAGATGCTTATCATAAAGGAGTGGAAAATCCCGGAGTGTGCCAAACAGCACCCGGCGGTGCACCTTATTTTTATGAAGAAGACAACTGGGTTGATGATATGCAGTTAGCTGCTGCGGAAATGTACAATGTCTTCGGAAGGGGGGAATATTTGACTCAGGCTATTCATTATGGCCGTATAGAGCCTGTTACCCCATGGATGGGTGCCGATTCTGCTCGACATTATCAATGGTATCCGTTTGTTAATCTTGGGAATTATCATTTAGTGCTGCAAAACGATCATCCGGCAGCGAAAGCCGAATTTATTCGCAATATGCGAACCGGCTTGCAGCGTGTAAAAGACCGTGCACAGGATCTAGGCGATGCTTTTTTGAACGGTATCCCGTTTATCTGGTGCTCAAATAATCTTACCGTAGGATTTATTTCACAGTGTCGCCTTTATCATGAACTTACCGGTGACAATTCATTTCTCGAAATAGAAACCGCCATGCGCGACTGGCTTTTGGGGTGCAATCCGTGGGGAACTTCCATGATTGTCGGTTATCCCGATAATGGGGATACGCCCATAGACCCCCATTCTGCTTTTACGCATTTACATGGAATGCCTATAACAGGCGGATTGGTTGACGGTCCTATTTATACTTCGATTTTTAATAGCCTTATCGGAATTTATTTGGCCAAGGAGGATGAATATGCACCTTTTCAGTCGGATTATGTGGTTTATCACGATGATTATGCCGATTATTCTACGAATGAACCCACGATGGATGGTACGGCTTCGCTTTGTTTCTATCTGGGTTACTTGGATTCGCAAGCAAATGAAAATGAAAATGTTTTGGGAGGAATTGTAAGGGGGGATCCTTCAGAAAAGAAACTGGCATTGATTTTTACGGGTCACGAATTTGCCGATGGTGCACAGGTGATTCGAAGTACACTGAAAAAAAATCGTGTAAAAGCTTCTTTTTTCTTTACAGGTGATTTTTACAGAAAATTTCCGTCACTTGCCCGCAATTTACAACATGATGGTCATTATCTTGGTCCCCATTCCGACAATCATGTGTTGTATGCCGATTGGGAAAAACGGGATTCGACATTGGTTTCTCAGGATGTATTCGAAAAAGATTTGAAAGATAATTACGCAACAATGGAAAAAATAGGGTTAAAAATGGAACCAAAGCGGTATTTTGTACCTCCTTACGAATGGTATAATCAAGAAATAAGCGATTGGGCAAAAGCAATGCAAGTTCAACTGGTTAATTTTACACCGGGAACCACGTCCAATGCCGATTATACAACGCCTGACATGAATAACTATCTTTCATCTCAAACTATTTATCGAAATATTCTCGCTTATGAAGAGAAAAACACGCTTAATGGTTTTTTGCTGCTTATGCATATAGGAACAAATCCCAAGCGTACCGACAAGTTGTATAACCGCTTGAATGATCTGATCGGAGAATTGAAACATCGGGGATACGAATTTGTGAGAGTGGATGAGTTACTGCAAAATCGATAGGAATGGGTTTCGTCTTTAGGGTAAGTTGAAAATTATCACGTAAATTTGTATAATTCAAAAAAATAGGGTGATGCTGATGAAACGAAAGATTCCTGTATTCTTTTTTGTTGCTTTTTTGACGACTTCGTCTTTTGCTCAACTCTCTTTGCAGCAATTTCTTAATACGCCGAAAATGAAACATGCTTCGGTGGGAGTATGTGTAAAAGATTTGGAAACAGGAAAGACCTTGATTGAGCACAATGCCGATAAATCGCTTACACCGGCTTCGACATTGAAACTCATAACCACAGCCACTGCGTTGGAGCTGTTGGGTCCCGATTACCAATATGCAACCACCCTTGCGTTGGATGCCGATAATCCTTCCCGGATTTTGGTGCTCGGTTCAGGCGATCCGACGTTAGGGAGTGACGCTTTTGATGAGAATCCTTATGCTTTTCTTTCGGAATGGGCGGATGCTTTAAAAACTTCGCTCCCCAAAAAGGATGCATGGGAATTGTATATTGTGGATGATTTATTTGGCTATGAAGGTGTTTCGCCTCAATGGACATGGGAAGATTTGGGGAACTATTATGCTGCCGGAGCTTATGGTATCAGCGTTTTCGATAATACGTACCGATTGTATTTCGATACGACGGATCGGAATTCTTGTCCGAAAATTCTTCGTACCGATCCGCCAATAAAAGGCCTTTCGTTTACCAATTACCTTACTTTAAATACAACAGGGAAAGACAATGCTTATATCTTTGGCGCACCGTTTTCCTATGAACGGACTATTCGTGGCAATATTCCTGCCGGAAGGGTCAGCTTCAGTATTAAAGGCGATATTCCCGATCCGGGTTTGTTGTTGGGAGAAAAATTGGCAGAATATCTTCAAAAATCGGGGATAAACATTCATACCGTTAAAACAGCAAGAACCGATTATATTTTGCGTGTTTGCAATAAAATGCCTCAGCCGTATCGGGTAGGAGAGGTGTTGTATGTTCATCGGTCGTGTCTGCTAAGCGACATTGTTCGCGAAATAAATGTGAAAAGTAATAATCATTTTGCCGAACATTTGTTTCGTACCATTGGAAGGGCCCAGGACTGCAATATTTACAGTGATCCGTTGAAAGAGGGGATCAATTTTGTGAATACCTTTTGGGAATCGAAGGGAATCTCAACCTCATCTCTATTTATGTACGATGGCTGTGGTCTTGCTCCTCAGAGTGCAGTAAGTCCCGCTTTTTTATGTGATTTGCTTTCTTATATGGATAAAAAAAGCAGTTATTCTCAAGTGTTTTTCAATTCTTTGCCGAAGGCCGGAGAAGAAGGAACATTACAATATTTTATGAACAAGACGAAATATGCAGGGAAGATTCGTGCTAAAAGCGGCAGCATAAGTGGCGTGCAGTGTTATGCAGGATATTTGGTGGATGGGAATAAAAGATATGTTTTTGCGGTTATGGTGAATAAATTTACCGATACCAACACACAAATACGCAGAGTTATTGAGAAATTTCTTTTAAGTTTATAATTGTAATGAATTATTTTTGTTTGATTACTTCAAGTAATTCTATTTCGAAAACCAGTGTTGTGTAAGCGGGAATGCTCCCATAAGTTGTTGTCCCATAACCTAGTTGCCATGGAATCCATACTTCCCATCTGTCTCCTTCATGCATGTGTTGCAAAGCGGTGGCAAATCCATCAATTAAATCAGAAACTTTTAAGTAGGTAGGTAGTTCTCCGTTGCGTGGACTCGAATCGAAAATAATTTTATTACGCACTTTATTTCCTTTATTGTCGATATATGTATCGGCTTTTGTCCAATCTTTTTTATACCATCCTATATATAAAACTTTTACTAAGTCGGTAAAGATAGGTGGTTCGCTGTTGCCCGATTTGAGTTCTTTGTACAGGATATAACCCATTTTAGATTGCGAATAAATCTTTGAGTAATCCGGATGGGTTGACATTTCGGCAAAAATGGCTTCGTTGGCCTCTTTCCATACTGTATCGATTTTATCGGAATCGTTGCAAGAAACAAAAAGAATAGCAATCGCGCATATTAAAAGGATGAGCAAGGGTTTTGTTTTCATAGATTTATAAAAAATTTTTACTTGTTCGTTTATTCGGTTAATGTTTTCAACAAATTTTTCATATCGGTTTTTTTCGATATTTCATTTTCTACGTCCGAAATAAGTACGCGCTCTTGTTTCATCGTATCGCGTTCGCGAATAGTTACTGTACCATCTTCCAGTGTTTGATGATCCACCGTAACACAATAAGGCGTACCGATGGCATCTTGTCGGCGATATCGTCTTCCAATACTGTCTTTTTCGTCGTACTGGCAGGTGAAACTGAATTTTAACATCTTCATTATTTCTTGCGCTTTTTCAGGCAGACCGTCTTTTCTGATTAAAGGGAGAACAGCCAGTTTTACGGGGGCTAACTCAGCCGGAATTTTCAGTACTACACGTATTTCGCCTCCCTCGAGGGTTTCCTCACAATAAGCAGCAGAAATCACCGAGAGGAACATTCTGTCCAATCCGATGGACGTTTCTATCACATAGGGTGTGTACGATTGATTTAATTCGGGATCGAAATATTGCATTTTTTTGCCCGAGTATTTTTCGTGTTGCTTTAAATCGAAATCGGTACGCGAATGAATGCCTTCTACCTCTTTGAATCCGAACGGCATGTTAAATTCAATATCGGTTGCGGCATTGGCATAATGGGCAAGTTTGTCGTGATCGTGAAAACGATAGTTATCTTTACTGAATCCCAATGCCAAGTGCCATTTCATGCGCAGGTTTTTCCAATAATTGAACCATTTCATTTCATCGCCGGGAGTGACGAAAAACTGCATTTCCATTTGCTCGAATTCCTTCATGCGGAAAATAAACTGACGAGCCACAATTTCGTTTCGAAAAGCTTTCCCGATTTGGGCAATCCCGAAAGGAATTTTCATCCGGCCCGTTTTTTGTACGTTGAGGAAATTCACAAAAATACCCTGTGCTGTTTCGGGACGGAGGTATACTTTCATTGTTCCATCGGAAGTAGATCCCATTTCCGTAGCAAACATCAGGTTAAATTGGCGAATTTCTGTCCAATTACACGTACCGCTAACCGGACATACAATGTTGCAATCGATAATGATTTGCCGCAATTCGGTAAAATCGTTCTCGTTCATTGCTTTTTTATATCGTTCGTGCACTTCGTCTCGTTGTTTCTGATACTCGATTACGCGACGATTGGTTTCACGAAATTTCTTTTCGTCGAAACTGTCACCAAAACGTTTAGTGGCTTTCTTTATCTCTTTGTTTATTTTTTCATCTAGTTTCGCAAGGTAATCCTCGATTAATGTGTCGGCACGATAGCGTTTTTTGCTGTCCTTGTTGTCTATCAACGGATCATTGAAGGCATCCACATGTCCCGATGCTTTCCACACGGTAGGGTGCATGAAGATAGCTGCATCAATACCGACAATATTTTCGTGTAATAAAGTCATGCTGTCCCACCAGTATTTTTTGATATTGTTTTTGAGCTCAACGCCCATTTGTCCGTAGTCGTACACTGCACTTAACCCATCGTAAATTTCGCTTGAAGGAAATACAAAACCATATTCTTTACAGTGCGATACAATCTTTTTGAAAACGTCTTCTTGTGCCATATTTTTTTAATATCCGGAATCTAAGAGTGGAAGTCCGGTTTTTTGTTTGAATTTATATGCGTTTTTATTTGAATGTACAAAGTAAACGGTTTTTTTTGAGATTTTAATAATCTATCGACTTAAAGATAATAAAGATTTTTATTTTTAGAAGAGGAGTACTCGTTGAAATCGGGAGAATAATGTTACTTTTGCAGTTATGAATGGCGACGATTTAACAGTTATCATGAGGTGAAAATATGGCAGGGGAGATAAGAACGTTAGCGAAAGAAACTGCAATTTACGGTATAAGCAGCATTGTAGGTAAATTTCTAAATTGGTTGCTTACGCCGTTATGGTCGTATGTATTGGTGAGTCAGGCACAAATGGGAGTTCTCTCCAATTTGTATGGTTGGACGGCACTGATGATTGTTATTTTAACCTATGGCATGGAAACCGGATTGTTTCGATTTGCCAACAAAAATGAAGAAAATCCTCGTACCGTATATTCTACCACATTGATCAGTATTGGATCAACCACGCTGATTTTTCTTTTCCTAGTGATACTTTTTTTGAAACCAATCACAAGTGTTACAGGTAGCCCCGACATCAAACCGCATTATGTGCTGATAATGGCCATTATCTTGTCGATGGATGCTTTTTGTTCTATTCCTTTCGCTTGGCTTCGTTACCAGAAGCGTCCTTTACGTTTTGCCTTTATAAAGATCTTGTTTATTGTTCTGAATATAGCCTTTAATCTTTTTTTCTTCGTATTATGTCCTTGGTTGGCAAAAAAATATCCCGATTCTTTTGCGTGGTTTACCCTCGAAAACGGTGTAGATTACGTGTTGATATCGAATTTGCTGGCTACTTTCATTCAGTCTATATTCCTTATTCCTCAACTTCGGGTAAAATACACGTTTGATAAAGCATTATTAAAACGGATGCTTCGCTATTCGTTGCCGCTTCTTGTGTTGGGCGTTGCGGGAATATTGAATCAGACGATCGACAAAATTGTTTTTCCGTGGCTGTATCCGGATAAAGCAAATGCAATGATACAATTGGGAATTTATTCGGCCTGTTTTAAAATTGGAGTGATCATGGTTATGTTTACCCAGGCTTTCCGCTATGCATTTGAACCGTTTATTTTTGCAAAGAGTAAGGAAACTGTGAGCAATAAGGTTGCTTATGCCGATGCCACCAAGTATTTTATTTTGTTTGGTTTGTTGATTTTTTTGGGTGTCATGGGATACCTCGATGTGATCAAATATTTAATAAAATCTACCTATCACGAAGGGTTAATAGTAGTGCCCATTGTGATGATGGGGGAACTTTTCTTCGGCATTTATTTTAACCTGTCGTTATGGTATAAACTTACCGACCAGACAAAATGGGGAGCTTATCTCTCGCTGATTGGTTTGGCAGTGACGGTAACAGTGAATGTTGTGTTTATTCCTTATTTTGGCTATGTGGCATGTGCTTGGGCGTCATTCTTTGCCAATTTGGTAATGATGATTCTTTCTTATTTTCTGGGGCAGAAGAATTATCCTATCAATTACGACTTAAAAACTATCGGATTGTTTTTTGCTTTGGCTCTAACATTGTTTGCCGGAATATCGTTTAGCCGTTACGTTATGCCCAAACTTTGGCTCCGGCTGTTTATAAACACTTTATTAATTGTTGTTTATCTATGGATGGTAATAAAAAAGGAATTACCTTTGCGGGAAATACCTGTTATCGGTAAATATTTTCAAAAAAAATAAACATTATAGATTCAGTAAAAATTGCATTAATGAAAAAAATACTTTTATCGTTTACGCTATTCTTGGTGACATTCGTGGCTTTTGCCGACGAAGGTATGTGGATTTTAAAGGAACTTAACAGACAAAGCATTGCCCGCATGCAGGAGCTTGGTTTCGTTTTTCCGGTGGATCAGTTATATGATGAAAATAATTCTTCTTTGAAGGATGCCGTGGTCATTTTTGGTGGGGGATGCAGCGGTGTGGCTGTATCGGATAAGGGGTTGATTTTTACCAACCACCACTGTGGTTATGATGCTATTCAGAAACTGAGTTCCGTTGAAGAGGATTACCTGAAAAATGGTTTCATGGCCGATTCTTATGAAAAAGAATTGCCGGCAGAGGGTCTATCGGTTTCTTTCCTTCGCTCGATGCACGATGTTACTGATGAAATTTTGCCGAAAATTCCTTCGGTTTTGAGTGAAGTTCATCGCGAGTTAGCTATTGATTCTATTTCCGATTTGTTGTTGAAAGAATACGATGAAGATCCTTTCGTAGAGGCTCACATTGTGCCTTTTTATGCAGGGAATAAATATTATAAGGTGGTTTATGATGTATTTCGGGATGTACGTTTGGTGGTAGCGCCTCCTCAGTCCATAGGAAAATTTGGAGGGGAGACCGATAACTGGATGTGGCCTCGTCATACGGGCGATTTTTCTGTATTTCGGGTATATGCCGACGAAAACAATAAGCCGACAGAATACAGTGAAAATAATATGCCCTATAAGCCCAAGTATGTAGTCCCTGTTTCGTTGAAAGGAATGGCGGATGGCGATTACGCCATGACAGTAGGTTATCCGGGACGTACACAACGTTATCTTTCGTCATGGGGGGTCAAACAAATGATGGAATGCGAAAATAAACCCCGTATTGAGGTACGTGAAGTGAAACAAAAGATTTGGTGGGAAGCCATGACAAAGAGTGATGTTACGCGCATTAAGTATTCCGCAAAATATGCCGGTAGTTCCAATTACTGGAAAAATGCGAAAGGGA
>CAYUIY010000068.1:0-10557 GCA_964444915.1 uncultured Dysgonomonadaceae bacterium | reverse complement strand
GATATAGGCAAATATTTTAACAATCCTTTTAGCGATGGTGCTTTTACTGTTTTAATACATTCCCCTTTTCAGTTTGCAAGTATACGAAAAAAAACGTCCTGTTCCTTTGTTCTTAACCGTTTTTTAGATTGGGATTCGAAGAAAACAATAAAGAACTGTCGCCATAACTCAAAAATCGAAAATCGTGTTTCAAAGCATACTCATAAATATTCCTCCAATCGTTGCCCACAAAAGCGGCAATCAACAGCAAAAGCGTACTTTGCGGTTGATGAAAATTTGTGACCAACCCATCTACAAAATGAAACGTGTAACCGGGAACAATAATTATCTGTGTTGCCGAGATCAATTGATCGGTATTTGAGCGATCGAGATAATCCAAAATATTTTTGAGAGCTTGTTTGGGCGATATACTTTCGCTTTCGCTTTCGTTTTCCTTTTCATACGGTTCCCATTGCGAAACCGTCAGCTCATGCGGACACAGATCAGGATTGAAGTGCAGTTTTCTGCCGATATAATATAAACTTTCAATCGTACGCATGGAAGTAGTACCTACCACAATCAGCGGATTTTCGTTATCATACATATCGGCAATTACTTTTCGGGGAACCGAAATCAATTCGGTATGCATTTCGTGCCCATATACGGTCTGACTTTTCACCGGCTTAAAGGTACCGGCACCGACATGCAGAGTGACCTCATCCGTTTTCACTCCTTTCCTATGCAACGCATTCATCACCTCATCGGTAAAATGGAGTCCGGCTGTAGGAGCAGCCACCGACCCTTCAATTCGTGAATATACGGTTTGGTAGGTTTCGTTGTCGCTTTCCTCCGCCGGGCGATTCAGGTAAGGCGGAATAGGTAATTTACCGGCCTTCTCGAGCAATTCGGAAAACGTAACGGAAGGATCATCCCAGGAGAACTCGACCGTCACCTCGTTTTTGTTCACCTCTTTTTTTTCGGCTCTCAAAGTAATCACCCCATTCTCATGATCAATTCTCAGTTGCAACGCGTCATTTTTCCATCGTTTGGCATTACCAATCATACAATGCCATGAGCAACGTTCACGTTGTTGAAAACTCAACGCATAATCCGAAGGTTCTGCCGGTGACAAACAAAACACTTCAATCTGAGCTCCCGTATTTTTACGAAAAAGCAAACGTGCATGGATTACACGCGTGTTATTGAAAATCATGAGACTATTTGAAGGAAGATATTCAGGCAAAGACGAAAAAACAGAGGAAGAAATCTTCCCATTTTTATAAAGAAGAAGTTTGGAACTATCCCGTTTTTCGAGGGGATATTTGGCTATTTTTTCATCAGGAAGAATATAGTCGAAGTCGGAGATTCGAAGCTGCTCCATCGCGATCTTTTTCATTTTTCAGCTTTCCCACGTTGGATATTTTTCAAAAAATTGTCGCTTTTATTCAGCAAAATTAGTCATCTTTGCAATCACAACAAAAAATAAAGAAGGACAAAACAAACCTTTTGCCATTTTTTTCATCTAAATTTGTAAACCCTAACAATCGAGATAAACAATGACTAAACTGCAAATTGGAGATACTATTCGTTTTTTGAACGCCGTAGGTGGTGGAAAAGTAAAAGGATTTTTAAATAAACAAGTGGCGATCGTGGAAGATGAATACGGTTTTGATGTTCCTGTATTAATTTCCGAGTGCGTGGTTATCGAATCGGCGGGTGAGAAAAAACTCGAGAACTCGGAGATCCCCGATGAACTTGCAAATGGAAGCACCGCTATTCCCAATACTCAAGTAACAGCCGAAGATGATAACGAAATCGAGGAAACCCCCGAAGGTGAAAAAATCACTACTTGTCTAGCCTATTTGCCTATCGATAAAAAAAACCTTTCAACCACCGGTTACGAGTGTTTCTTTGTTAACGACAGCAATTACTATTTGTTTTTCACTTATCTCAGTCGCGAAAATAATGCTGTATGGAAAACACGATATAACGGCCTGATTGAACCAAATACAAAAATTTTCTTGGAAGAATTCGATAAATCGCAACTCAACGAACTAGAAAGGGTATGTGTGCAATTTATCGCTTTTAAAGCGAACAAACCTTTTGAATTAAAAAATCCCTGTTCGGTAGAATTGCGTATAGATCCGGTGAAATTTTACAAATTACACGCCTTTCGCGAAAACGATTACTTCAACGAGGATGCAATTGTATATTATATCACACGAAACGATTTGCCGGAACGTCCTATGACTATTTCTCCAGAAGAGTTGAAATCCATTATAAAAGAAAAGGAGCAAACCGACAAAAAGCCGCAACGTGTACAAAAAACTGAAAAAGAAAAAAAAGACACCCTAATCGAAGTAGATCTACATATCAATCAATTGCTCGATACCACAGCAGGCATGACCAACGCCGAGATACTGGACTATCAATTGCAAAAATTCAATGAGGTTATGCAGGAAAATCTGCACCGAAAAAACCAACGAATAGTATTTATTCACGGCAAAGGAGAAGGCATATTAAAAAGTGCTATTTTAAAAGAGCTGAAGAATAAATACAGAAAATGTTACGTGCAAGATGCTTCGTTTCAAAAATACGGATACGGAGCTACAATGGTGATTATTAAATAAATTCATGAAACGGAGATTACGAAAACAAATGAAGAAATGAAAAAAACAATAATAATTCTATTGATCATTGTACTTTTCTCTAGATGCAATATCTGGAACCGAATATCCGGTGCCTATAATTTTTCGCAATGCGAATATACATACAACGCTGTCGATAATATTCAATTAGCAGGAATAAACCTAGGAAATGGGGCGGGCATGTCGTTAGCCAACTTAACTTCCATTGCCACCATTTTAGCCGGAGGGGGTAATCTGCAAACCATTCCCTTTAACATGACGTTGAAAATGAATGTAAAAAATCCCAACAAGACCCCGGCATTTCTTAATGCACTTGATTATACCATTGAAATCAACGATTTGGAATTCGTAAATGGAAAAATGGATATTCCAATCCGGGTCGAACCCGAACAAACAGCAGTCGTAGATTTAAATATTGGTGTAGATCTCAAAAAACTGATGAATCGATACTCACAACAACGGGTTGCTAACGTCTTGAATTCGTTTTTGGGCATTTCTCCCGACGAAACAAAAGTCACCGTTAAACTGTGGCCAAAAGTGATAATCGGAAAAACTCCCATCAAATCACCAGCCGCCATCCCAATAATATTCACTTTCGGAGGGAAATAACCTAAGTTCAAATTAGAAGTGCAATGCTCCGATCAATGCCTCTTTCGAAATATATTGCCTGATAAGTCTATCGCCATTTTCAACGACTCCTTGGTTGCCATGAACACCCATCCCCCCCCCCTCCCCCACGCACAATGCTGCCACATATCGCAGCAAATTTTTCAGTGCCGCAATAGTGGCATAGCTGTGAACATATATCACACGAACAGCATGCCCTCATTCCTCAAGAAGCCAATGTATAAATTCAATTAGTGAATGCAGCTTCTTTCACAATTAGGAACTATTACCCCAAAATTCACTGACAATATCTTTTACATTGTCATCCAGCCAACCAACTTATTGACGTGTAACCAAAATACCTAAGAATACCCTGTACGCTAAAAAATAAGATTTTATTATTTTTAAAGCGATGCGACTCGTTTCTTATATTCGGCAAGACAAGCATCCAAACGCTCCTGAGCAGTGGTGTCTCCCGGAACATTGTGCGATGGATGTATGAATAATTTAACCCCTCTGTCTGCCAAAATCTCAGCAACAGTGGTGATAGTCATCCACACTAATGTTACAAAAGCAAGAGTTGATAACGGACCTATTTTGTCCTGATGATTCTTTAGATTTACGGATGCATCCACCACGGGAACACACGAGTCTACAACAATATCAGCAATTTCAAAAAGTGTTTTCCCACTTGAGTGACGTGTTACTTTGCCTTGGGCTTCTGCGGCAGATCCATAAACAATAACTTTCATACCCAATTTCTTTGCATTAAGTGCAATATCAATGTTCACGCTATTGATCCCTGTATGTGAAAAAATCCACATGCAATCTTCATTACTAAAATTATATGATTTCATGATCGCATCACCATACCCTTCAGCTCTTTCAAGAAATAAAAACTGATGTATCCCCATCTGTCCGGTTATACCGGTAAAAAAAGTCAAGGGTAACTCTACAATAGGATGAAAACCTACAAAGCCTCCTATACGCGGGTACATTTCTTCTACAGGTATCGTGGCATGTCCACAGCCAAATGTGTGTACCCATTTATTTTTTTCTATACTGTCAGCCATTACTAATGCAGCCTTTTTAATGTTCTCGAGCTGAGTTTCCTCGATTTTTTGCATAATGTTTCTTGCATTTGTTAACCATTCAAGTGATAGCATAATTGTAAATTTTAATAGATGTTTTTAATTGTTTTTAAATTAGTAAACAAAATAATTGCCTGTATAAGCAGTAAAATTATGATAAAGATCGGAAAAGATAAAATACCAAATAATTCCGAAATAAATCCCATTGCAAAATTCAGTACAGTGTTACCAATCAATGCAATAAACATTGCAAATCCAATTGCCGTACCGCTTATATGTTTGTATGATGTTCCTATATAACTAATGATAACCGGGAATCCGGCAGCAAGACCAAATCCCGCAATAAACAGACTGATAGCAGCTAATTGTAAATCAACGGCAAAATTAAGGATAATTATCCCGATGCTGGCTATCACAATTCCCCCTAGAAGTATATATTCATGTTTTATGATGCGTAATAAATAACTAAGTAATAAACGAGAAACGGTCATACCTAAAACAAAAAATGTGAGACTTAAAACCACATCATCACTATTAATAGCGACTCTTCCATCAAGATAGCTAGTAGTCCAGTTATTAGTAAGTCCCTCTATACCACTTTGAAAAAACAGAAAAAAACTCATTATTAATAACAAAGGCTCTTTAATTAATTGAATAACTTGTTTAATAGGGAACCCTTGTTTTATTTTTGGTTCAGGGAATTTTATTGCAATAAAATAGAAAACAGACAAAAGCATCAACAATCCCGTTCTTTGCAGTATAAACTGATAATTGTATGTTTTGGATAGCATCCCCAATAAAAGAGGCATCCCCAATGCACCTATACCATAACATACTCCAAGAATACTCAGTTTTGAACCTCGTTCCTTGTCACTCGAAATATCAGATGCAAGAGCATTTGTCGATCCGTTTAACATACCCCCACCCAGACCAATAAGAAATACACAAATACGCAAAATATTCAGGTCCTCAAAAAAAGACAAACCTTCAATTCCCAACAAAGTAAACAGAGTGCTTACTACGAGCAATAGTTTATAACCATATTTGTCGACAACGACCCCAAACAAGAGAGAACCCGTCAATACTCCTATTGGCAAAAGCGACACCAAAGAGGATGAACCTACAGCATCGAGAGAATATTTTGCGGTTAGAGAGGGCAAAACAGAACCCATAACAATAAATGCAATCCCAAAAAAAGCCATACCTATACATGCAGCTATATACACTAAAGTTTTATTATATTTCATTCTCTCTTCAATTATTTTTTAATACTTGATGTAAGGGCCAAATAACCGGCTCCGTATAGACCGGCATCTCCCTGTAAAATTGATTTTTCGAATTTTACCTGCTTTATTGCAATTGGCTGCGCCCATTTAGAGGCTTCTTTATAAATACGGTCTATTAATTGTGCGGCTGGTCCAAAAACGCCTCCGCCCCATATAATTATTTCAGGGTTTAACAGACTAACTAAATTGGCGGCAGCAATAGACCAAAAATCGATTGCTTTTTCAATAACATATATAGCAAGTGGATCATCTTTGTAAAATGCTTCAAATACATCTTTACTTGAAAGACTTTCAATCTCTTTTTTGTATAACGTACTCTCTTGAAACAAACGCCCTTCTTTTAAGATTTTTTTTGCCTGACGAGCAATACCATCTCCTGATGCATAACTTTCAAAACAACCGTACTTCTCAAATTCTTTTGAATATGGAGTTACAATCGCAAACCATCCGGCAGCGCCTACAATATCACTCTGCCCGTGAACAATATTTCCGTCAATCAAAAGTCCAACACCTATTCCCGTTCCAATGGAAATATAAATTGCATTTGTGGCATTTTGAGCAACACCCTTCCATTTCTCTCCTAAAATATAGCATGTTCTGTCACTGGCAACATTAATCATGATTTCATCATTGTTGAAATGTTCTTCTATCTCTTTTCCAAGCGGATAGTTTTCCCAACCATCTATATTGGGAGCCCATACGAATCCCGTTTTACTGTTCGCTATACCGGGAACACAAATACCCAATGCTTCTATTGTCTCTTTATGATATCCCGATTCCTCAATTAATTCATCGATTACATGTAATATCAGTAGTCCAACTTCGTGCCCTTTTCGTTTTCCCAAAAGATGAGATATGCGGTAGAGCATCTTTCCATTTTCATCAAAAAGAGCACCTGTAATCTTAGTACCTCCCAAATCTATACCTATGACAGCCATGAATCATCTCTTTTTATTCGAAATTTAATATTTAATTATTTTGAGTTACTTCAATAACATGGACATCCTTACAGTCAATACGAGCGCTGATATTCAGTTTATTATTGGAACATTTGACCTTTTTCCGAGTCTCATTTATCACATCCCGAAAAGTATATACACCGTCTGAGCTCATAGTTAGATTTATATCAATTTCTTCACTACGGACACTATGGTTGATAATAAAAACGAGATAACCATTTTTTGTATCCTGAAGCCGAACTTCCACTTGATCCGAAGTTCTGCCATCAAGAGATGTGGTAAAAGGTCTTTTAATATTTGCCCAATTCAATAAATTGATAAAGAATTTATCATTATTAGAATTGAACTCCTGAAAATTGGCCATTCCCATATAAGTTCCTACAAGCATAGATTCACCCTTCCCATATGAAGTACTTACGATAGCCGGCTGTCCCTCCTCAGTAGTTGCTAAAATCCTGACATCTTTATTATTATCTAACATACTTAAAGACTCCACATACAAAGATCCCATGAGTTTACTTCCCTTTTCAAGACCTTGCAATGCAGGATGATTTTCATCCGTAATAGTAAACTCGATACTTTCACGCATCTTGATTTCATTTTCCCTTACTCCAAAAATGTCATGCATCCCAAGTCCGGGAATAATTTCCGACGCATAACCACGGTCGTCGTTCCAACCCATGCGAGCCTCCGCCAACACATATCCGCCATTCTCCACAAAGGCGCGTAACCCAGATGCAGCCTCCCGGGTAAACATGATCGGATAGGGAATAATGATCAGTTTGTATTGTGAAAAATCCTGGTTTTCAAGATGCTCCCGGTGGATAAAATCTACAGGGATATTGTGGTTTGCAAACGTTTGGAAATAACCAATCAGCGACTGACTCAATGCCGCCGGAAAATCGAGGCGCTGCATTCCTCCTACCATTTGAGTTAATGGATTATAAACAATGCCAATCTCAGCTGTGGCTGGAGTAGCACTCAAGAAGAGTTGTTGATTGCGGTTTACCACATTTGCAATTCGTCCCGCATTCATGGCTCTTTCGGTTAACGTTCCATCAAGATTAATCAAGCCATACCCTCCTGCTTCATATCCCGACGACATAGGGTAATAAGCGTAAATATTTATACCTTTAGCCCCTTTTGCAATAGCCGACCACATCCATATACGATGGTCGTCAGAAGTAACCGGATCACTCACTTGAAGAGCTACAGTGCCCAAACCGGCTTGCAGTTCCCCCACATACCATCCACCATTTTCACGGTTTGCACTTCTGGTAAAATCCATCACAGTACGGAAAGTTGTTACAGACCAGGCAGATTGAGGATGATTATGCTTCGGATAGATTGAAACTCCATAATAATCCAATGCTCTGCTCATCAAAAAATCGTCTGTAGCACCTGTACCTAGGTGGGGTGATTGAAAGAGAGATGCCCCCACAGCATGGGCTGTAATAAGGTGTGTTGGATCGACCCTCCTAATTGCGTTATAACGAGCTTGCATGTCATGAACTAATTTTTCGTATATAAAAGTTTTCCAATCAATAAAGTCGGTATAACTTAAAATTGTACTGAATCTAGGAGGGTCTACCTGTTCCCAGTCTTGGAAATTACGATGCCAAGCAGAGTTTAAATTATCTAGCGTATGATATTTATTTTTAAGCCATTCCCTAAATCTTGCTCTTGTTCCACTGCAGAAACAGAATTGAACATTGGGAATATAATTAATAGATGCCCAGTTGATAATATGCGGCTCACTCCACAAATCCCATCCAAAAAAATTGGGATATGCTGTAGCTACTTTGGCTGTTTCTGAATAAAAGTTGAGAACAGCATCTTCTACGGCTTTATTATCTGTACAAGCACCGGGTGCCGATTGAGGATAAATTTTATCTCCACTTTGCGCCTCAAACAGTGCATATGGATAATTCTGTGCAACCCAATCTGGTGCAGAATCCACATAAATTTGTATAAACACTTTCAATCCCGTTTCATTAGCAATACGCATCAGAAGATGTAAATTGTCAAAATTATATTTACCGGGTTCCGGTTCACAGGTCGCCCACTCAACCCAAGTACGAACAGTATTAAAACCAAGATCCTTTATTTGCTGCAGATCAGCTCTCCATTCTTTCTCAGAATCAGCGGTAATTTCAGACAGCATGGGAGCTCTGGCTTTTCCACCACTGTACCATACCGAAAAAGGGAAAAAACCTTTTTCAATTCTTTCATGTTTCTTTTGTCCCTGAACCCCAATTGCAATTGAAAAGAACAATATAAATAGCAGATATATTTTTAAATTTTCTATTTTCATTTCCAATTCTATTATAGGTTATTTTTTCATTGTTGCTTGCCATACTGCACGACGTAGTGTACCAATTGCATCATCTCCATCATATTCCCAATACATCATTCCTTTCATCCCTTTATCTAATAGCCATTCTCCTTTGATTGAGATACTTTTCTCATTGTCGTATCCGCAATAGTAAACCCCATTGTAGGTGACATACGGAACTGAAGCCGCATCGTCCCAATTGTCGATCTTGTAGGATTTGGGATCAAGTTCGAGGATTTTTTTGTAGTTGACAGCTTCCGTCCATGAGTGGCGCCCATAGAAAGGTATGCCCAACACCAATTTATTTGCTGGCATACCGGCATCAAGATACACCTGAACTGCCCGTGTACAATCAGAATAAGCAGATGGATCACTTAACGCAGAATGATGATGCGGAGCCTCATCTAAATCATAAGTCATAATGTTTACAAAATCTACATACGGGGCAACAGCTTCAATATCTATATAACGGCTTCCACCTGCAACATTTTCTTTATCCTTACAATAACCGGCATAAGTAAGTAAATACTTATTTCCCAATGTCTCACGTAATTGCCTCATTAATAACACATGATTAGCCACATCAACTTCCACATCATAGGCATTAGGATCACCATCCCAAGAAAGTCCCGGAAACTCCCAATCCATATCTACACCGTCTATGTTCCATTTTTGTAAAAAATTTTTACAGTCTAGGGCAAATTCTTTTCGGTAAGTATCAGATTTTGCGAGTAACGAAAAACTACCACCTCGTGGATTATCCGGATTTTCAATTGTGTTGGTAAAAGCAAGAGAAATTTTCAGATCTGGATTTTTACGTTTTAAATTGATTATTTGCCGAAAACGAGCCTCATCTCCTTGCAATTTAAATCCTTTATAAACTCCATCTTCCATATAAATTTCAGCAAAAGAATAATTGAGATTTGTAAAATAATTTGGGTCTGGAAGATATTTACCGTAATGGGTCACATAAGCTAAAACCACACGTCCCTCCACTTTTTCCACTAAATCATCATTTCTACCGGGTGCTCTTATTCCTGTTTCGTAATCATCTTTTTCACAAGTTGTAAACAATAAAAGTACGAACGCAATGATAAATAGGGTCTTTTTCATATTATCTAAATTAAAAAATTCATTAAAAAGTATTTTACTTATGCAACTTCCCTTCAATTTTTGGGTAGAAAAGTCGCTATTTGCTTAAACTCTGATTATCGGCGCTCTTTTCGGAGTACTCTTTCGGTTTTTTCGCCATTACATTTTTGCCCGACTTCATAACTGTACCCCAAAACACAAATAAACCAACGATAAAATGTTGTATGTTACTCCCTCCAATTCCAAAAGTTGGTTACGTAACATATCGTTGCCAAAATCAACAGTTAGCACAATACGTTGTATATTAATCAGAGATTACGCTTAATTCTGAATTAAGGAGTCAATTGTTCAAAGGTGGATTTTTTTACCACAGATAGAACAAATGACGTTTTTTAATATTTTTATGTCGCATGCGTCAGGTGAATGTTATTTTTTTCATTTAACGCCTTCAATGCGAACATTTTATCTGACACATGCGACTTTTAGTTATTTATTCTTCTTTTGGAACAAGGAAAAAATATGTAGCATCAATATCCCAATCTTCTACATTTGCAGGCTTGT
>CAYUIY010000067.1:0-10572 GCA_964444915.1 uncultured Dysgonomonadaceae bacterium | reverse complement strand
CATTGGGATTGACTTTGCGACGGCGCTTATAAACAGGCATGAACACCGGTTCGATGCCGGAGGTAGTCTGCGACATCAAACTAGTTGTACCGGTAGGTGCAATGGTGAGACAAGCAATATTGCGCCTTCCATATTTCACCATGTCTTCATACAAACGGGGATCGGCATTTTTTAAACGGTTAATAAAAGGATTGTTTTTTTCTCTTTCAGCATCGTATATCTCAAAAGCTCCCCTTTCTTTTGCCATTTCAACCGAAGAAGCATAAGCATTCAGGGCCAAAGCCTTATGCACTTTTTCGGAAAAATCGGTAGCTTCTTCTGTACCATAACGCAAACCAAGTGCTGCAAGCATATCACCTTCTGCGGTAATACCTACACCGGTCCGACGTCCTTGTAAGGTCTTTTTGCGAATTTTTTCCCATAAACGACGTTCCGTGCTTTTTATTTCTTCCGACTCGGGATCACTATCAATCTTTTCTAAAATCTTGTCAATCTTTTCGGCCTCCAAATCAATGATATCATCCATGATCCGCTGAGCTAATTTTGCATGTTTGGCAAAAAGATCAAAATCGAAATAAGCATCTTCTTTAAAAGGATTCACAACGTAAGAATAAAGATTAATCGCCAACAAACGACAACTGTCATAAGGACACAACGGAATTTCCCCGCAAGGATTTGTTGATATGGTTCTAAATCCTAAATCGGCATAACAATCTGCTACCGACTCGCGAAGAATGGTATCCCAGAAAAGCACACCGGGCTCTGCCGATTTCCATGCATTATGAATAATTTTATTCCACAAATCACGGGCTTTTATTTCTTTCGAATATTTCGGATGATCCGAATCAATGGGATATTTTTGCTCGTACATTTCATCGTTTGCAACGGCATTCATAAATTTATCATCGATCTTTACCGATATATTTGCTCCGGTAACCTTACCCTGTTCCATTTTTGCATCGATAAAATCTTCCGCATCGGGATGTTTTATGGAAACACTGAGCATTAAAGCTCCGCGACGCCCATCTTGAGCAACTTCACGAGTGGAATTCGAATAACGCTCCATAAAAGGAACAAGTCCTGTAGAAGTTAAAGCCGAATTTTTTACAGCCGAACCCTTGGGACGAATATGCGAAAGGTCGTGCCCTACCCCGCCTCGGCGTTTCATCAACTGAACCTGCTCTTCATCAATACGGATAATAGCGCCGTAAGAATCAGCATTACCTTCAATTCCAATCACAAAGCAATTTGATAGAGAAGCAATTTGATAATCATTCCCGATCCCGGTCATCGGGCTTCCTTGAGGAATAATGTATCTGAAATGATCGAAAAGATCAAATAATTCATTTTCAGTTAAAGGATTAGGATACTTCTTCTCGACTCTGGCTATCTCCCTTGCCAACCGTCTATGCATGTCTTCGGGCGATTTTTCGTATATTTTCCCTTCGCTGTTTTTCAGGGCATATTTGTTTACCCATACTTTAGCAGCTAATTCGTCGCCTTTAAAATAATCCAAAGCTGTATTATATGCTTCGTCAAAGGTGTATACTTTCTTTTTCATTGTAAAGTTATTGTTTATATAATGAATAAGTTTATTTTTGTTTTCGTGTTATTTTTACTCTTTTTTTTTCGTTTCAATGCAAAGTTATGAATAATCCTGAAACTATCATCACTTTTTTAAAAAAAAGAATTTAAAAAATTCCCCAATTCAATTTATTATTTACCTAATATTCAATGATATACATTTTTCACAAAATCACAAAGTTTTCTAAAATAAAAATTTAAGGCTGATTTAAAAATCGTTAAGTTATTTAAGAAGACATTTCGCTTACCTGCCAAGATAAAAAATAAAAATCAATTAACAAAACAGTTCATTAAGTAATTCATTTTTTGTTGGCAAACAAGATAATTAGTGTGTTATTTATTTTTCAACATTCTTTTACTATTACTACCCACATAAATAAAATTGCACGTGTAAAATTTTCCTGAAAAAGTAAGTAAAAGGTTTATTGGTATTAAAAATATGAAATTATTTTTTCATTTTGAGTTACTCATTTAAAGTTTAATCTATTTTTCCGTGATTTTCAAACGATAAGACAAAATTATTATGTATTTTTGCATCCAATTTGCTAGATTATTTATATTTATCCATAAAGTGTTCCGTTATAATGAGAAAATGGAGAATAGAAGACTCTGAAGAATTATATAACATCAACGGTTGGGGTAACGATTATTTTTCGATCAATGAAAAAGGACATGTACAGGTAACACCCAGAAAAGAAAACGGTAATAGCATAGATCTAAACGATTTAATGCGGGATCTCTATTTACGTGACGTATCACTACCGGTACTGGTGCGTTTCCCTGAAATTTTGGACGACCGAATCGAAAAAATATCCAACAGCTTTGAAATCGCATCGAAAGAATACGAATATAAGGGACAAAATTATCTTATTTATCCCATCAAAGTAAATCAAATGCGTCAAGTAGTTGAAGAAATTGTCACGTGCGGCAAACGCTTCAACATTGGACTGGAAGCAGGATCTAAACCTGAGTTGCATGCCGTGTTGGCTATTAATGTCAATAACGACTCGCTCATTATTTGCAATGGATATAAAGACGAGAACTATATCGAATTGGCTTTGCTGGCTCAAAAAATGGGAAAAAAAGTGTTCATCGTGGTTGAAAAACTGAATGAACTCGATCTCATTATTGAGATTTCCAAACGCCTGAAAGTAAAACCAAACATCGGAATCCGGATAAAACTGGCTAGTTCGGGAAGCGGGAAATGGGAAGAATCGGGAGGAGATGGAAGCAAATTCGGATTGAATTCCAGCGAAGTGCTTGAGGCCATCGAGATACTCAAGAAACACAAAATGACCGATTGTCTACGTTTAATCCATTTTCATATCGGCAGCCAGATAACCAAGATAAGACGTATCAAAACAGCGCTTCGCGAAGCAGCTCAATTTTACGTACAATTACATCGTATGGGAATCAATGTAGAATTTGTTGATGTAGGCGGGGGACTGGGCGTAGATTACGATGGCACGCGTTCGTCATACACCGAAAACAGCACAAATTATTCTATTCAGGAATACGTAAACGACGCCGTTTTTTATTTTGTGGACGTAGCCAATAAAAATAACATTCCTCATCCAAATATCATTACCGAATCGGGACGTGCATTGACAGCTCATCATTCGGTACTCATTTTTGAAGTGCTTGAAACCGCTACTCTCCCTCAATGGGACAAAGAAAGGGAGATTCAGGAAGATGATCACGAACTGGTGAAAGAACTTTATGCCATTTGGGATTCTCTTACTCCGCCTCGTATGTTGGAAGCATGGCACGATGCGCAACACATTCGCGAAGAATCTCTCGACTTGTTTAGCTTAGGGCTGCTCGATTTGAAAACGCGAGCACAAGTTGAGGAATTGTATTTTTCCATTGCACGCGAAATAAATCTTTCTATTAATCGAAGCAAGCACGCTCCGGACGAACTTCGACAATTGTCGAGTTTACTGCCCGACAAGTATTTCTGTAACTTTTCGTTATTCCAATCCCTACCCGACTCCTGGGCAATCGACCAGATTTTTCCAATTATTCCTATTCATCGATTGGATGAAAAGCCGGATAGAATAGCCACATTACAAGATATTACATGCGATTCGGACGGGAAAATTGCAAATTTTACCACTCAGGATGGTTTTCATTCAACTTATTTACCTGTACACTCTTTGAAAAAGGATGAACCATACTATCTCGGTGTATTTCTGGTTGGAGCTTATCAGGAAATTCTCGGGGATCTGCATAACTTATTTGGTGATACTAATGTTGTACACGTACTTGCTGATGAAAATAGATATAAAATTGATCAGGTAATTGATGGTGAAACCGTAGCTGAAGTACTGGATTATGTGCAATATAATCCCAAAAAACTCGTTCGAGCAGTTGAAACGTGGGTAATGAGTTCGGTAAAACAAGGAAAAATATCGGTAGAGGAAGGAAAAGAATTTTTATCTACCTATCGTTCGGGATTATATGGATATACTTATCTTGAATAAAAACTAATTTTGACTATCAAATTTTGTTTAATATAAAAAGGTGGGATCATTTAGATCACCACCTTTTCTATTTTTCTCACATATTTCAATCAATTACATTTCTTTAATCAATTCATACTTAGGAACTAATGCTTTCATAATAACCCAACCAATAAGATAAGCAAAAGCACAAACACAAAAGATAATAAAGTAACCGGCCTCAATTCCTTCAAATCCCATAAACCTTAAATTGGTTTCAATAGAATAATCGAATAATGCACCCGACCCTTTATTTATAAGAAATGAACCTACTCCACCGGCCATGCCCCCAATACCTGTAATTGTTGCCACAGCATATTTGGGAAACATATCGCCTACTGTAGAAAAAATATTAGCCGACCACGACTGATGAGCAGCTCCGGCAATACCAATGATGATCACAGGCAGCCAAACCGAAATATGACCTAATGGCTGAGCAAATAACACCAATAAAGGTAAAAAGGCAAAAATAAGCATTGCTCTCATTCGTCCTGCATACGGATCCATCTTCTTTTTATCCACAAAATAGCTCGGCAGCCATCCTCCGACAATTGAAAGCATGGTAATTAAATATACAACAAAGATATGAGGCGCAGCCTCAGTTGAGTCCAACCCATAAACCGAACTCAAATAAGCCGGTATCCAGAATAATAAAAACCACCAAACACCGTCGGTCATAAATTTACCTACTGCAAATGCCCACGTTTGTCTGTGTCGAAATGCTTGTTTGTATGTAACTTTTGCGCCTGTATCTTTTTGCATTTCTGCCCCTTCTTCACTGTCATCTTGCTCAATATAGGCCAATTCTGCAAGACTTACTCTTTTGTTCTTTTCAGGTTTCTCATAAACAAAAATCCATACTCCCATCCATAAAAATCCAAGTGCACCTATAACGATAAAGGCCATTTCCCATCCCCATGCTTTAGCTATGAAAGGGATAGTAAGCGGTGCCAACAATGCTCCAATTGTCGCACCCGAATTGAAAATACTGGTAGCAAAAGCACGGTCTTTTTTAGGAAAATATTCAGCCGTAGCTTTTATTGCCGCAGGGAAGTTGCCGGCTTCTCCAACAGCAAGAATCAAGCGGGCAAAAACGAACAAAGAGACACTTACCGTGACCACTTTTGATACATCACTAACTAATGCAATGGCTTGACGCGCACCTTCAAAACTGAGTGTCCATTCACCCGCAACAATACCCGCAGTTGCAATACCGCAAAAAGCATGAAGTATTGCTCCTGCAGACCATATACCTATCGACCATAAGTATCCTTTTTTTGTATCCATCCAATCCACAAATTTACCCGCAAACAGCATGGAAACAGCATAAAATATGGAAAACAAACCGGTAATGGTGCCATAATCATTATTTGTCCAGTGAAACTCGGGTGCAATAAAATCTTTCCATGTTAACGAAAGTACCTGACGATCGAGATAATTAATCGTTGTAGCAAAAAACAACATGGCAGTTATTACCCAACGGTAATTGGTCATTTTAACCTTTTCATCTTTTATATTGCTCATGATTTATGATATTAATAATTTTTCATTACGGCTTTTTATTCTTCTTAATGACAGTAAGGCAATCTTTACATAAGTCAGTAACTGCATCCCAATTCTGATTTTTTATTATGTCTTTAGGGAATAGATTAGAACCCATACCTACACAGGTAACACCTGCCTTAAACCACGCCGAGAGATTTTCTTCTGTCGGTTCAACGCCACCCGTAACCATGATTTTTGACCATGGCATAGGACCTTTGATGCTTTTCACAAATGACGGCCCCCCTACATTACCGGCGGGAAACACTTTGACAATTTCCGCTCCCAATTCTTGTGCATAACCAATTTCTGTTGTGGTAGCACAACCTGGAGAATAAGCAATCTGCCTACGGTTACAAACCTTAAATATATCCGGATTCAATAAAGGTCCCACCACAAAGTTTGCACCCAGCTGAATAAATAAAGCTGCCGTTGGGGCATCTACAATAGATCCTACTCCCAATATCATTTCCGGGCATTCTTTTTCAGCCCATTTAACAACTTCCTTGAAAACTTCCTGAGCAAAATCACCGCGGTTTGTAAATTCAAAAACCCTAACCCCACCTTTATAACAAGCCTTTACCACCTGTTTCGTTATTTCAATATCAGAATGATAAAATACAGGAATAAGTCCCGTGTCTATCATCATCCGATATACTTCTATTCGTGAAAATCTTGCCATATCTTACTAATTAATTCTGCATTTGTTTTAAATTTTACTTTTTTCTATCGGATAACCCGTCCCGAAGCATCGCCTTTCATCAACGTTTCAACTTCTTTTACCGATACCAAATTAAAGTCTCCGTAAATAGTATGTTTCAAACAGGAAGCCGCAACTGCAAAATCAAGTGCTTTCTGATCGTCGCCGGGATAAGTAAGCAATCCATAGATTAATCCACCCATAAACGCGTCGCCACCTCCAACTCTATCCACAATGTGGGTGATATCGTATTTTCGCGATTGGTATAATTTGTCGGAATACAAACATCCTCCCCATGTGTTATGATTTGCGTTGATTGAACCCCGAAGCGTAATGATTACCTTTTTCGCACGGGGAAATTGCTGCATCAATTGTTTGCAAACCGATTCAAATTGAGCCGCATCTATTTCCCCTCCTGTTTGTTCAGCTCGGAATCCTTCGGGTTTTATGCCAAATACTTTTTCGGCATCTTCTTCATTACCCAAAATAATATCACAACCTGCCACCAAAGCAGACATAACTTCGGATGCTTTTTTCCCGTATTTCCAAAGTTTTTTACGATAATTCAAATCACACGAAACAGTGATACCCATCTCGTTCGCCTTTTGAATGGCTTCAAGACAAACATCGGCAGCACCCTGCGAAATAGCGGGAGTGATCCCTGTCCAATGAAACCAATTGGCATCCTTGAAAATTTCTTCCCAATCGAACATGCCCTTTTCTACTTCTGCAATAGCCGAATGAGCTCGGTCGTAAATTACTTTCGAAGGACGGGCAACCGCTCCTGTTTCCATAAAATAAATTCCTACACGGTCTCCACCGCGCAAAATATTTTTTGTCCCTACGTTCAATTTCCGAAGTTCGGACATACACCAATCGGCAATTTCGTTTTCGGGCAAACGGGTAACAAACTCAACAGGAATACCATAATTTGCCAAAGAAACCGCAACATTGGCTTCACCTCCGCCAAAAGTAGCATTCAACGTAGAAGACTGAATAAAACGATTATATCCGGGAGTTGCTAAACGAAGCATAATTTCACCAAAAGTGATAACTTTTTTCTGCATATTTATTGTATCTTTATTTTTAAAGGTTCATTCAATCTGTTTTTATATAATTTCAAATAAGTAATCCAATCTTCGAAACTGTCGAAACCGAATTTACTCCACCCTCCTCCTGCATAATAGACGTATCTGGTGCCGGGCTTGTAACTGTTGATTCCTAGCAAATGTCCTTGAGAAACCCTGATTGACAAAAAACCCTGCGGATTAATAACGCCTGTATAAATAGTTCCATTAACGCTATCTTCGGGTGCTTTATATCCCATTATTCCGTTTTCGGTATCCATGAAAACTTCTTCATCCTTATCTTGCGCAATTACAATACCGGTAGCCACCTGCATTTCAGAAACCGTACTGTCAGTGACAAATATATTCTGAATCTGGTTGAGGTAACTATAAGCATCCAACGATATCACTCGGGTTTCGGTAATTATTTTTCCTCCGGCTTCATATGGCTTATAGCTCAATTGAAAAGAAAACCGGAGTGGACCTTCGTCAAGAATTTTATATTCGGTAAAATTACGTCCCAAACATAAGGTATCGTTTACATAAGGAGCCGTCATCCCCAACCCAAGCGTTCTGCCCACTTTATACATATCTAACCCTTCGCCGTGATCCTCGTGATAAGAAGCAATACCTGCAAGATCGTTTTTATACCATTTGTCGATAACCGGCGAATCGGTCTTTTTAACCCAAAAATCCATACCGTTGCTGATTTCGCCGGTTGCTTCCAAAGCAGGGCCATATACTCTAAAGGCAACCCGATTGTTTTCCCAGGCGAAATCGTCTTTACGTTCAGGAACAAAGCGTCCATAAACCATCGGAGCAAAAGCTTGAGGTTCGCCTTTCCTCACCCGATATATTGCCTCATCTCCTGCTCCAACATTAGCAAGAAATATCAATTTCAGATTTTCCGCAGTTCCTTCAGTAATAATCTGATAAGGAATCTGCTGATCGGCACTATCCAATACAATTATTTTTTGATTATTTGCCAACATTAATTTTAGACAAATACTATCCCATGGAATTTCGACCATCTCATAATGTCGATCAAAAGAAGAAGAATTGGTTACCGCAATGGTAACCAAAGATTCCTTTTCACTGCATGATAAAAGAATCCCCGCTAAACAAAAAAGGATAGCGATTCGTTTCATATTCTTTTTTCTATGAAGGTTGTTTTCCTATGTATGCCAGAATTCCGCCGTCAACATATAAAATATGCCCGTTCACAAAATTAGAAGCGTCAGAGGCCAAGAAAACAGCAGGTCCCTTCAAATCTTCTGTAGTGCCCCATCGACCCGCAGGTGTCCTTCCAACAATAAAAGCATCAAAAGGATGACGCGATCCATCTGGCTGTCGTTCACGCAAAGGCGCAGTCTGAGGAGTTTCGATATAACCCGGACCAATACCGTTGCATTGAATATTATATGCCCCATATTCGGAACATATATTACGCGTAAGCATTTTTAAACCACCTTTAGCAGCAGCATAAGCTGAAACGGTTTCACGACCTAATTCACTCATCATGGAACAGATATTGATAATTTTCCCGTGTCCTTTTCGAATCATTCCCGGAATTACTGCTTTAGAAACAATAAACGGACCTACCAAATCTACATCGATTACTTCTCTGAATTCACCGGCTTTCATCTCTACCATGGGAATTCGCTTAATAATCCCTGCATTATTTACCAAAATATCGATTACGCCGACTTCTTTTTCGACTTTGGCGATAAATTCATTTACGGCATTTTCATCCGTTACATCGCAGACATATCCATGTGCATCGATTCCTTGTTCTTTATAAGCAGCAAGACCTTTATCTACCAATTCTTGCTTAATATCGTTAAAAACAATTGTAGCACCTGCTTCCGCATATGCAGTTGCTATAGCAAAGCCTATTCCGTAAGAAGCTCCCGTTATAAGTGCTATCTTCCCTTCCAATGAAAAATTCACCATTTATTATCTATTTACAATTAATTATTTCAAGTCTTCGATTTTCGAAAAATCTTGATCGCCATAATCTAGATTCTCTCCGGCCATTCCCCAGATAAAAGTATAATTACACGTAGCAGCTGCCGAGTGAATTGACCATTCGGGCGACAACACTGCTTGTTCGTTCTTCATCCAAATATGGCGCGTTTCCTGAGGTTCACCCATAAAATGACATACAGCCTGACCTTCTTTTACTTCAAAATATAAGTAAGCCTCCATACGACGCGAATGCACATGTGCCGGCATTGTATTCCAAACACTTCCCGGCGCAAGCTCTGTCATCCCCATTTGCAATTGGCAAGTAGGAAGCACTTGATTAACAATCATTTTATTGATTTTTCGATGGTTGGAAGTTTCGAGCGATCCCATTTCCGCAACAATAGCAATGTCTTTGGTGATTTTTTTATCAGGATAATTGCGGTGTGCGGTAGCAGAATTAAAATAAAATTTGGCAGGATTGCTCGCGTCTAAACTTTCGAAGTATACTTCTCTATCACCCGCTCCGAGATACAAAGCCTCTTTATAATCCAGTTCAATAACGTCGTCGGCTACCTTTACTCTTCCTTTTCCTCCTATATTATAAATCCCAATTTCGCGTCTACGAAGAAAAACAGGTTGCTTCAAAGGATCAATTGTTTCGAGATGCAGTGTTTCATTGACAGGCATAGCGCCTCCCACAATCATCCGATCATACATGGAGTATACCATATTTACTTCATCTGCCGAAAATATATTTTCGATTAGAAAATCCCTCCTTAGCCTTTTTGTGTCGTACGATTTTGCATCTTCGGGATGCGCTGCGTAGCGTAATTCATAATTTGTTTTCATAATCCACGATTTTTATTTTGAATTTATCATTCGACGAATGATAAAAGTTTTTTGTTTCATGACCGAAAGCCATTTTTTACTACTGTCAACGCAAATATATAATAAAAAAACATTTTGTGTTCGAACACAAGTGATAAATTTAATTAAAAAAGGGGATTACAGCATTGTTTTAGTAGAATTTGCCAAAAATGCCCAAAAAATTATTTCCACAAAATAATAAAAAATCAGAAAGGATACCCGATTGCAAAATGGAAAGCAAAATCTCGACCAAATTTTGGTTCGAATATCGTCCACCGCTCTCCTTCGGGCAATCCCGGATTGTGAGCCTTCATTCCAAAATCAAAACGTAGGAGCAAAAAAT
>CAYUIY010000066.1:0-10778 GCA_964444915.1 uncultured Dysgonomonadaceae bacterium | reverse complement strand
TTTCGTATTGATTATATGTATAATGCAATCCTTTGTCGTCCATCCAAAAATTATTATTCGGAACAATATCTTCAATATTGAAAAATCCTTTGGCAAGGAGAGAATCCGTAGAAGTCACATTGTATTTTTTCATCAACGAACGCAAGATAATATCGGTAAGCGGTTTATAATATCCGGGAACAAAAAGATCTTCCTCCGAAATGGTTACTAGGTCGTTGAGATCAATATTATAGTACAATATCCGATAGGAACCGTGCGCACCGCCGGTATAGTCGCTGTATTCTACCGCGTAACTCAATAGCGAATCGTTTTGAAATAAAATTTTATTCGAAATATTCAACTGATAATAGTACCATACCGGTGTTTCGCCTTCCGGCAAACGACTTTTGTCGGAATAATAATCGTTGGATAATGCCTGATAACTTGCGATATAGTTTTCCAAATATTTGTTCACTGCATCTTGCGGACTCAAAACATCGTACTGGATGTCAGTAAAAAAAGTGCCAACAAAAATTTGCTGTAGTCGTGCCAAATCTTCTGCTGTCCCGAATTTAACCGGGTAGATAAATTTGATATCGACATCGGCATAAGGTTGTGCAGTATCGTTTTGCAACAAAGGAATTTGTTTTGCTACGATAATCGTATCAAAAGTAATAGCGGTGTCGGGTTTCTTTCGGATATTTTTACAAGAAAAAAACATAGTAATAATAAATACGGCAAGCATTGCAGCCGTGAGTCGGTTTTTATTCATATATAGCATTTTTATTGGATAATTTGCTTTATAGCTCCAAGTTCGGGATAAAAAATAACCTGAATAGGTTTTTTGCAACTGTCGAACATTTTTTTGGTGAGCACTTCTTTCGATCCAAATTGAACCACATCAACTTCTGTATTTCTTATGATTTGGTTGTTGTGCTCTATTTTTAGTTCGGCTTTGGAAGGTATATTATACACCAATCCTTCTTTCAATTTTTTTTCCAGTTGTTGCAGTTCTTTTTCGGAGAGTTGCATTTCGGGTTTAGGCGTTTTGTTTGTCAACGACAAGTAAATGGGAGCTCCGGCCAAATTGTCGGCATCAACAAGACCCAACTTCGTCGAGAAACGGGCAATTACTTTTCTGTCAATATTTTTATCGTCCGGAATAAAGGTTATATCCGTAGTAAAAGTTTCGGTTTCGACGGTTCCTGTAAACATTTCAGTGAGTACTTTTTCTTGCAAATCGAGCTGATCCATTACCACTTTGTAGGCTTCTCCGTCGGGTGGCATATTGTCTGCTTCACCAATAAGAATATCGTTACGGCTTCGACGCAATTCAAGAATCTGTTTTGCAACCAGCTCGGCTTGTTTGGCTGTTGATCCGGCCATAAGTGTTTCTTCAGAGAAAAACCTACGCGGATCAATGGGCTGTTGCTTGGTTTTGGCAGGTTGTTCTGCCGGTGCTGCCGGTTTTATTTCCGGCATGGCATTTATTGTGCAAATCAATTCTTCTTCGGTCAAATATACAAAAGGTTCTGTCGTATTGGGGCGGAATTCGACCATAAACGAATTGGTTTTGTCGGGAATTCCTTTGTTTTTAACAGTTACGTTTTCCAGTGAATAAACCGTTTTGTTTTCGGTTATTGGATTTTCGATACCCAAATATCGTCGGGCATATGTATAAAATTCGCCTCGTTGATATGTCGTCTTTTTTGTTTTAAAGGTAATGACAAATGAGGTTTTCGGCAACGAATAAACCACGCCGTAATTATTGGCCTTGACAGCATCGATACGGATGGTTTTCTGTGGAAAAACTTCAGAAAACAAAAAAGCGACAAAGAAAAATAACACATATATTTTTTTCATGCTGTGGAAATTTTTTCAGTTTTTAGTAAGCCGATTGAAATTGTTCCAAAAACCGCACATCGTTTTCAGAAAACATGCGCAAGTCTTTTATCTGATATTTCAGGTTAGTAATGCGCTCGATCCCCATTCCCAAAGCATATCCCGAATATATCTTGCTGTCGATACCGCAATTATCGAGCACGTTGGGGTCAACCATGCCGCAACCCAAAATTTCTACCCATCCGCTATATTTACAGAAAGGACAACCTTTTCCACCACATAGATTGCACGATATATCCATTTCGGCACTGGGTTCGGTAAACGGGAAATAGGATGGGCGCAAGCGAATTTTTGTTTCGGTACCAAACGTTTCTTTGGCAAAGAAGAGTAATGCTTGTTTGAGGTCGGCAAACGACACGTCTTTATCGATATATAATGCTTCCACCTGATGAAAAAAGCAATGGGTACGATACGAAATGGCTTCGTTGCGATATACCCTTCCCGGGCAAATGATACGGATGGGGGGTTGTGTTTTTTCCATCACCCGTGTTTGCACCGATGAGGTATGCGTACGCAACAAAATGTCCGGATCATTCTGAATAAAGAAAGTATCTTGCATATCACGCGCCGGATGGTCTTCGGGGAAATTCAGCGACGTAAACACATGCCAGTCGTCTTCAATTTCAGGACCTTCGGCAATCGAAAAACCCAATCTTTTGAATATGTCGCATATCTCTTCTTTTACAATAGATATGGGATGGCGTGTACCTAAAGGAATGGGGTAGGCTGTTCGAGAAAGATCGATTTCGGAATATTCCGTTTCTGCGTTTTCAAATTGTTTTTTAAGGGATTGTATTTTATCCTGTGCTTTTTGTTTTAATTCGTTAAGCATCATGCCTACTTCCCTTTTTTGATCGGCCGGAACGTTGCGAAATTCATCCATAAGCGAATGAATCAATCCCTTTTTGCTTAAATACTTAATGCGGAGCGCTTCCAATTCTTCTAAAGTGGATGCCGACAAATTCTCGATCTCGGCGAGGAGTGATTTTATTTTTTCTATCATTGTGTATAAAATTCTACGATGTACTCTTTATTTTTCACAAAATTACATTTTCCCGAGCGATTAGCCAATATTTTCGGTAAAAGATTTGCAAACATGGAGTTGAGTATCGGTACTAAATTCGTATTTTTGTTGTGGAGTAATGTTGAATATAAAAAGAATGATCGAAAAAGTTCGCAGTTATATTAAAGAGAATCGATTGTTAGAGCCTGATGATCGCGTAATTGTTGGATTAAGTGGTGGCATGGATTCCATGACGTTAATCGATGTGCTCTTGTTGTTAGGATACCGATGCGTGGCGGCACATTGCAATTTTCATCTTCGTGGTGAAGAGTCTGAACGCGACGCAGCTTTTGTAAAGCAATGGTGCGAAAGTGCTGAGGTAAAACTTGTTTCTATAGATTTTGATACGTATCGATATGCCGCTGATCATAAAATTTCCATTGAAATGGCTGCTCGCGAATTGCGGTATGAATGGTTTGAAGACGTGCGCAAACAACATCATGCCAACGTTATTGCCGTAGCACATCATCGCGATGATCTGGCGGAAACGGTGTTGTTGAATCTAATTCGCGGAACAGGTATCAGGGGACTTACCGGCATTTCGCCTAAAAACAACTCTATAGTACGGCCTTTGTTGGGTGTTTCGCGTGACGAAATTGAAGCTTATGTTGACGAACGAAAATTACCTTTTATTTTTGACAGCACCAACAGCGACGATGCTTTTGTGCGAAACTTTCTGCGATTGAATGTCATTCCTCTTCTTGAAAAAATGAATCCGTCGGTTAAAAATGCCATTTATCGCACGGCACAACATGTCGGTGAAGCAAAAAAGATCTACGATTTTTACGTAGAGACTCAAAAAAAAGCGATTTTTATCGATAACCGTATCGATATCGACAAACTCAAAGCAACTCTTTCGCCCGCTGCTATGTTGTTCGAAATTCTTTCGCCTTTCGGTTTCAATGCTTCGGTAATCGAAGATATTTGTCAACGTTTGGACAGCACACCCGGTAAGGTGTTTTATTCAGATGATTATCGATTAATCAAGGATAGAAAAGATCTTATCTTGGATAAAATTTCTGATGAAAAACCTTTGCAAAGAGAATACACAATCGATAAAGTTTCACAAGAGATTACCGATCCTATTCGTTTAAAAATCAGTTTTTTATCGGGGGATGCAATAATTAACAAAGATGCCCGATTTTTGTATGCCGATGCGGATAAACTCTCGTTTCCGTTAACCTTACGCAAATGGCAGGCGGGCGATTGGTTTGTTCCCTTTGGTATGAAGGGGAGAAAGAAACTGAGCGATTTTTTTACCGATAGAAAATTCAGTCTAACCGACAAAGAGAATGCCTGGGTACTTACGTCGGATGAAAATATTGTGTGGGTGGTGGGGGAGCGCCCCGATGAACGCTTTAAGGTTACCGAATCTACTGAAAATGTACTGGTTATGGAATTTATTAATGATTTATGAAACAGTTTTTTGTTTTTTGTGAAAATTTTTTCGTGTTTTCATGCAACTTTTTCCCGTTTTTTGCATTATAATTATAAAGAATATAATTTAAATGATAAGCCACCAATATATGAAAGCAAGTGATTTACGTGACATTTTCGCAATAGCAACATTGACGGGATTTGCATATTTGATGATCCGCAGTTACCGTATCCGAAAAAAGAAAGAGCGCGAATTAAAAGAATTTTCTCATTTCCAACTTTTCTAACCAACTAAATTGGCCGGTGAACGATAAAGGAGATTTCAACTGTTTTTCGTGCAAAGTTTTTTCTTTACCTTTGTACGTTTGAAAACAACAAATAGTTGAAATTGATTTTTTTATGCTTACATTAAAGACAATAAACGAAAACCCGGAAGAGGTTATCCGCAAACTTGCGAAAAAAAATTTCGATGCCTCTGAAATTATTAGTCAAATTATCGAATTAGATAATAAACGACGGAGTACGCAGGTGCTTCTCGATAATAGATTAGCCGAAATCAATTCCTTATCCCGCACAATCGGAAAGTTGATCAAAGAAGGTAAAAAAGAAGATGCTTTGCAAATTCGGGAGAAAGTAAGCAAATTGAAAGAATCTTCCCGTCTCTATGATGATACGCTGAAAGAAACCGAAGAAAAAATACAAAATCTGTTGGTGCTTCTTCCCAATCTTCCCCATGACTCGGTTCCTGAAGGAAAGTCTGCTGAAGATAATGTTGTTGAAAAAACCGGAGGAAAAATGCCGGAACTCCCTGCCGATGCTCTTCCTCATTGGGAGCTGGCGAAGAAATACGATATTATTGACTTTGAGTTGGGTGTCAAAATTACCGGTGCCGGTTTTCCGGTATACAAAGGAAAAGGCTCCCAACTGCAACGTGCTCTCATTAATTTCTTCCTGGACAGGGCTCGGGAAGCGGGTTTTGAAGAGGTGCAGCCACCTTATATGGTAAATGAAGCATCGGCGTTTGCAACAGGTCAATTGCCCGATAAAGAAGAGCAAATGTATCATGTGGAAATCGATAATCTCTATTTGATACCTACTGCTGAAGTGCCCGTCACCAATATGTATCGCGATGTGATTCTCGACGAAAAAGATCTACCCATAAAAAATACGGCATATTCGGCTTGTTTCCGTCGTGAAGCAGGTTCGTACGGAAAAGATGTACGTGGACTCAACCGCCTGCATCAGTTCGATAAAGTGGAAATTGTTTGCATTGAAAAGCCCCAAAATTCCTATGCACGTCTGCAACAGATGGTAGACCATGTGCAAACATTGGTCGATGCCTTGGAATTACCTTGGCGTATCCTTCGTCTTTGTGGTGGTGATATGGGTTTTACTTCGGCTCTCACGTTCGATTTCGAAGTGTTTTCCGCCGCACAAAAACGGTGGTTGGAAGTAAGTTCGGTGTCGAATTTCGAAAGTTATCAGGCCAACCGACTGAAATGTCGCTATCGCGATGCTCACCGCAAAATCCACCTTTGCCACACCCTGAATGGCAGTGCTCTCGCCTTACCCCGTATTGTGGCAGCACTGCTGGAAAACAATCAAACGCCCCACGGTATCCGCATCCCTAAAGTATTGGTACCTTATACCGGCTTTGAACGTATCGATTAAAAAAGCCCGCTTCGAAATGGCTATTTTTGTCGAGATCAAAGAGAGAAGATTCATAAACTGAAAAATAGCTATATCGATGAGGATTATAAAAACAAATAAACTTCCTATATATTCTTGGGCATCGGAAGTAGAAAAAGGTGCTTTGGAACAAGCTATTCACTTGGCTGAGCATCCTTTTGCCCGACGTCACGTGTGTTTATTGCCCGATGTGCACGAAGGATTTGGTATGCCTATCGGAGCCGTTTTGGCAACACAAGAAGTGATCATTCCAAATGCCGTTGGTGTAGACATTGGGTGCGGCATGTGTGCTGTTAAAACCAATATTCGAACAGAAGAATTCAATCCGCAAACTTTGAAAAATATCGTTCTCGATATCAAAGAGAGAATACCCGTAAGCTTTAAGCACCATAAAAAAAGACAAAACTTACCTTCACACTTAAAAAACCCTTCCGGTCTTATTACGAAAATGGAGTTTAACGATATCCCTTATCAAATTGGAACACTGGGTGGAGGCAATCACTTTATTGAAATTCAAAAAGATAAAGACAACTTTATATGGATAATGTTGCACTCAGGCAGTAGAAACTTAGGAAAAAAAGTAGCTGATTATTATAATAAAGAGGCCAAAAAATGGAGCAAGAATTGGGAAAATCAAGTGCTGAAATCTTGGAATTTGGCATTTCTTGATGTAAACTCCGACTTAGGCAATCAATATATTGAAGAGATGAATTATTGCTTGCAATTTGCTAAGGCCAACCGCCTTCATATGTTAGATACAGTAAAAAATATTTTTTATGATCATACGCAATGCGATTTTGGCGAAATGATAAGTATCCACCACAATTATGCCAATTATGAAAAACATTTTGGCGAGTGGTATTGGATCCATCGCAAAGGTGCTATTTCAGCAAAAAAAGGAGAATTTGGTATCGTTCCGGGTAGTCAAGGTACTCCAAGTTATATTGTTCGTGGAAAAGGTAATGTTGATAGTTTTATGAGTAGCGCACACGGCGCAGGCAGAGTCATAAGCAGGCGCGAAGCAATCAGGAAACTCAATTTGAATTCGATTAGAAGCGAATTGGATAAACGCGGAATTATTCATTCCATAGGCAAACAAAAAGATTTGGATGAAGCCCCGCAGTGTTACAAAAATATCGATCAGGTTATTGAAGAACAAAACGATCTTGTAGAACCGATATGTAAATTATATCCGTTGGCAGTGATAAAAGGATAAAGTGTATGTATATGCCATCTTATATTTCGCTCCACAAAAGTGGCAAATTGAAAATGTTGGCTGAAAGTTTATGGCAACACATGGGAAAATGCGATTTTTGCCTTAATTACGACATCAGTCACGGAGGTGTCGGACAAAATAAAACCACAAAAGATTTTGCCGATATGATGCTCCAACTACAAGATGTCGGTTGTTCAAACATTAATATTGTAACCCCCACACATTATTTACCTCATTTGCTGCATGCGCTCGATATTGCAGCAGGAAAAGGTCTAAAATTACCTCTTGTTTATAATACCAGCGGATGGGAAAAATTGAGTATTATTAAAAAACTTAATCAAGTTGTTGATATTTATCTGACCGATTTCAAGTATTATAGCAAAGAAAAGGCCATGCGATATTCTCCGGGTGCAGCTTCTTATCCCGAAATAACCAAAAGAGCCATCATCGAATTTCATAAGCAAGTTGGAAATGCTGTTGCCGATGCCGACGGAATAATTCGAAGGGGGCTTATGATACGTCATTTAATTATGCCCAATAATCTCGAAGAGACGGAAAATATTTTACAATGGATAGGACAAAATTTACCTAAAGATACTTACGTTAATGTGATGACACAGTACAGACCCATGTACAAAGCTTTTGAATACCCCGAAATATCGAGGCGCATCACCATAGCCGAATACAAGCGAGCTGAGGAGGCCGCTATAAGAGCAGGTTTAACAAACTACAAAATGCAAAGGTAAAGCCCAATTCATCCTTATTTTCTCAACCACCTATTTTTTGCTTTTTAAAATAAGGTTTCTCGAGGAGAGAAGAGAATCAAATAATTGTCAATGCAGCTGATCTTTCTTTAAAAGTAATAGGGGCAGGAAAATAAATATCCCTAGGATGGACATCACCAATCCTCCGATAGTACCCGCTGCCAAGGGAAACCAGAACGCTTCTTTTTGTGTTCCTACCATAAAAGGAATAAATCCGAGAATAGTCGATAGAATCGTTAGAAAAATCGGCACTATTTTCGAGTTCCATGCTTTCAGATAGGCCCTAAGAGGGGATAACAACGGTTTCTGTTTCCTCACCTGATTGTATTCATGCAGGATATAAATACTGGCATTTACGGTTATTCCCGCCAATAAAATAAACGAAGCAAATCCACCCTGATCGAAATTCAGTTTAAACCAATAAAAGGTCAGAAAGACCCCGATGAAAGAAATTGGAATGATAAAAATAACCGCTAACGGTTGTTTTACGGAATTGAAAAGAATGGAAGTCGTAAAAAAGATGATAACGATTAATAATCCGATTAACCAGTATTGTTTGTTCATTTTTTTACCCCAGCCCCATGAACTGCTTGCCTTTTGGGCAGTATAACCCATAGGAAGTTGTTTGTTAAGCTCTTCAATTTCCCTATCGAGTATTTTCTCGCCCTGAGTATTTGAGCCGATGTAATCATATTGAACCACCAATCGATACTGTTGATTTTCTTTCCCTACCTGTTGCGGAGCTTGTCCTTTGGATATATCGACCACTTCATTTAATTTGTAAAAACGATTTCCAATATGCTGTCCCATGTGCCGTAAAGCCCAAATATCATAATCTTTTGCCTGTTTGCTATTCAGCACAATATCTTCTCTTTCTCCGTTAATGATCACAGAAGCAGCCCAAACATTTCGAGCAAACAACGGTTGTAACGATGCAAACAATTCACCGGGAAGAATGCCTTGTGCAGCCAATCGTTGTTTGTTCAGTTGAAAGGAATATTCCTGATAATCGTCTTTATACCAGGAAAAATTGGAGTTAATACTCACTTCTTTGATCCGACGATAAGAGAGTAACCGTTGTTTCAGGGTGTCCGCCCATGCCGACAGTTCATCGTAATTGTAACCGTAAAGCTTCACCCTGTATTGTCCCGCAAAATCACGCACATCGTTGCTGAATCCTTGATCCTGCAATCCGTAAATTCCCCAGCTGCCGCCACCTAATTCCAATGCTTTGCTGATGACATTGCTTTTTAACTGATAAGGAAAACCACTATGTTCTGCCTCTTTTTTAAAAAATACATTAATTGAAGCTCTGCGTGCATTGGGTATGCTGGTTTGGAATTGCCGTATCTCGGAAAAGCTGCTGAGGTAACGCTCCATTTTCGTGATCAGGTCGTTCATTTGTGAAAGGGTGGTTCCGTTGGGCATGGAAGCCGTGATGGTGAGTACCACTTCATCGCTGCGTGTAAAGTAACTTCCCTCATACACTTTCTCTACAAACAACCGCAATGTTCCGCCTAAGGCTTTGTCTATCACCGGTTTTATTTTTTCCTTAAAAGTAGTATTTTCCATGATCGCATTGTATTTTTCTGCAAATTTGGTCTTCTTCTCTATTTTATCGGGCAACAAAAATACAGGCAATCCAAACAGCAATACAATGCACGTGAAAGCGATCCATTTTTTGCGACTGAGGAAACGGATCATTTTTTCATATCCGTGGGTGAATTTTACGGTTAACCGTGGCGCAGAAAACTTACCGGAAAAACGCGACTTTCTTCGTGGACGTTTTGTCAAGTGGATCCTTTCCATCAGGGAAGGAACAAATAACAATGCCACAAACAACGACACGAAGAGGTTGATCATCACAACCGCCGCAAAATCCTGTAGATTTAAGCGTATGCTCTCATCCAACAGGAAAATCATGGAAAGTGCACCTATGGTGGTCAACGTTGCAGCCAAAATAGGCATAAAAGCATTTCGGTTACCTTTGTGCATCACGTGATCCGTCATGATGATGGCATTGTCGATGATCAGGCTCAATGAGATCGTTATTCCTGCCAATGAATAAAGTTGAATTTCCAGTTTGAAGAGGTGATAAAAAATGATGGCAACGGCGATGTCGATAAAAAGACTGACGGCAATAAGAAAAAGGTAACGGAAATTTCGGGTTACAAGCAATACGAACAACAAGAGGATGAGAATAGTTAGGCAACTGCGAAAATATATTTTGTTCAATTCGGCTTGAATATAATCTGTAGCATCGTAATTGATATATATTTCGTATCCCGGGGGCAACGATTGCCTGAGGCGATCTATCGTTTTTTTTACCTCTTTGCTTAAGCGGAGTTGGTTGGCCGATTCTTCAGCCGTAAGAGAGAGGTAGATGGAATTTAAGCCGTTGATACGATAATAACTTAAGGGTTCTTGCTCGGCATGAATAACTTTCACCAACTGATCCAGCCGAATGAGGGCACCATCTTTGTTGGTTACGAAAATAACGGTGGGATCAAACGTATTTTCTTTTACATCGGAGGTCAGCATGATTCTTATCCACGAATGGGAATCTTCCGACAGTCGGGTTTCGGCCATTCCCAAAAATGCTGTAGAATAATAAAGAGAAATGGCATTGCGAATATCGTTTACGGTAACGCCGAGGGTTTCCAGCAGGTCGTTATCGTACTCCAGTTGCCATTCCATCGGCGTGGCTCCACTCACCTCTATTTTATATAATCCTTGAATATTGCTCAATTCCGTTTTGATGACATTTTCCGTGTATCGTTGGATGACA
>CAYUIY010000065.1:0-11195 GCA_964444915.1 uncultured Dysgonomonadaceae bacterium | reverse complement strand
AAGGGTTTTACCGCTTCGAACTACGATGCCGAAAATTGGGTAAAACTCTTCAAAGATGCCGGTGCAAGGTATGCGGTGCTCACCTCCAAACACCACGATGGAGTAGCCCTGTGGAAAGGCAATTTCAATCATTTTAATGTAATCGATCATACTCCTGCAAAGCGCGATCTCATCAAACCCTTTGTGGATGCATTGCGAAAGAACGACATGAAAGTAGGACTTTACTACTCCCTCATCGATTGGTCACATCCCGATTACCCCGCTTTCACCCGCAACAGCGTTCGTTATCAGAACGACCCGCATCGCTGGGAGAAATTCGTAAACTTCTATTTCGGACAAGTGAACGAATTATCTACCCGCTACAATCCCGATCTCTTTTGGTTCGACGGCGACTGGGAACACAGTGCCGAAGAGTGGAAAGCAGCCGCGTTGCGAAAACAAATACTGACACACAACCCGAATGCAATCATCAATAGCCGTTTAGCCGGCTATGGCGATTATGACACTCCGGAACAAGGCGTTCCTGTGGCTGTACCTCAAAGCCCTTATTGGGAACTTTGCATGACGATGAACGACAGCTGGGGATATCAGCATAACGACCATAACTACAAGACCCCTTATCAGTTGATATGGACCTTTGTGGACTGCATCAGCAAAGGCGGCAATCTGTTGTTGGATGTTGGTCCCAAGGAAGACGGCACACTTCCCCAAGAGGAAATCGATATTCTCAACGCTTTTGCCCGATGGACGTCTAAACATCAAGAAGCCATTTATGGAACACGAAAAGGCATACCCGAAGGTCACTTTTTCGGCCCTACCGCATTGAGTAAAGACAGTCGCACCCTTTATCTCTATGTTGACCATCTTCCCGGTGCACCTATTGTTGTCAACGGTCTCGACTCGGAAATAAAAAATGTCCGCATCGTGGGTAGTGACATCAAACCGGCGATAAAAGAAGAAAACGCCACAGGAACCTTGTTTGTTTCAATCCCGGAAAATGCAGCAGATCCGATAATCACCGTAGTGGCCGTTGATTTTGCCGAACCGTTAAAATTAAAAACTCCGGCCAAGGAAACATCCTTAACACAGTCGTTTATCGATTACCTGCAAGAAGACAACCGATGGACGCAAAAACATATGCCCTTACTCGGAAACTGGCAAAAAGGAATCTCTACCCTTCACTATGCAGGCCCCTCCATGCTTTCCGAAGACAAAACCATCCTGTATTTGTTGATTAACGGCAAACCCAACGGCCCGTTGGTGGTGAAAGGCCTAAAAAATCCCATCAACCGCATATGGGTGGTGGGAAACGCCACGAAATTACAACACCGGATACTTGGAAAACTCTACTGGAGCCAAGTACCCGGTATTGTCTATATCGATGTGTCCGAAAGGGTACTCGATCCGCGCGGTACGGTAATTGCCGTATTGCTCGACGGACCCATTTCCCTCTATACCGAAGGAGGACAAGTGATCGAAAGCAATTAACACAAACCAACCCATATGAAGATGAAAAAAATACCCATTCTCCTTTTTGCTCTCATGGCGATATCGCTTGGCGTTCAAGCGAAAAAAATACCGGTGCACGCCTGGTTAGGCGGTCCGGGAAAAGCCACCGACAACGAAATTGCCGCTTATTTTGCCGATCTCAAAGCCAAAGGGATCGATGCCCTGATGTACAATGGGGGACATGACCCCGCTACGTATGAACGCGTGGGAAAATTAGCCCATGAAGCCGGACTTGAATTTCATGCCTGGATTCCCGCAATGGTACAAGCCTACTCCAACAAATTGGATTCCTCATGGTACGCCGTCAACGCTCGGGGCGAATCGGCCCTCACCCATCCGGCATACGTTCCCCATTACACTTTCCTTTGTCCTGAACGCGAAGAAGTTTACCGGTTTCTGGAAGAATTGTATGTCCATATTGCCAACGTGCCCTATGTCGATGGGATTCACTTGGATTATATCCGTTTCCCCGATGTGATTCTTGCCCGCGGATTATGGAAAAAGTACAACCTCGTGATGGATCGCGAATATCCGCAATTCGACTACTGCTATTGCGATTCGTGTGTTGCTCATTTCAAAGCGCAAACCGGCATCGATATCCGTCAAGTGAAAGATCCTTCTGCCGTTCCCGAATGGAAACAGTTTCGTTACGATCAGATCACCCGAATCGTCAACCGACTGGCCGATGCCGTCCACAAAGAAGGAAAAACGATATCGGCAGCCGTATTTCCGGGTCCTTCGATAGCCAAAAAAATCGTGCGTCAAGAATGGGATAAATGGAATCTGGATGCTTTTTATCCCATGAATTACAACGATTTTTATCTTGAAGGCGTCCGCTGGATCGGGAAAATCACCCAAGAAGAAGTGAAAGCAGTTAAAGGGAGAAGCAAATTATACAGCGGCTTATTCATTTGCCCCAACCCTGCCAATAAGGCTCTTGAGCCTGATCCCGAGAATCATGGTTTAACGCCCGAAGAACTGGGCAAAGCCATCAAGGCATCCATAAAAAATGGAGCAACCGGCATCTGTTTGTTCACCCCCGACAGAATGACCGAAGCCCATTGGGAAGTATTTGTCAAAGCCATTCACTGATCCATCCGGATTTCTATCGCTCATGTCAAAAATGAAAAATAAGATTATATATAGACCCCCTTCCTCTTTAATTTTTATTTTTGCATCTGCCTTATTCTATTATTGCAAATTGGATCGAAACAAGAGTATGAAAACAAGCCTGAGAATCATTATTCATTCATCACTTAATTTATGTATCCTATGAATTTAAAAGAACAAATCAAAATCGGTTGGCCGTTTATTGCTGCTGCCATTATATTTATCCTGCTCGTCATCTTTTCGACATCGGGTCTTTATCATGTAAGCGATATTCTTTTTGGTGCAGCATACATTCTATTGGCCGTAACTGTGACGTACACCTGTTATAAAGCGGCGAAGAGATTCCAAATAAATGGCAAATACGGATCATGTGCCCGCCTGTTATATGGGGCAGGGCTCTTGACGGGATTATGGCTTTGCGAGGCCATCGAATACTTATTTTAAACAACATAGAAGATTTATAAGAGAATCGGTTTACCTCCTAACGTCAAGGGTATGAAAATGAAAATCGACATAAAAGAAAAGAATAACTCAAGCAAATAGATTAAATTAAATAACCACTGTATTTTTATTGATTATGAAAGTATCAACCCCATTTAACCGCTTGGCGGTATGCATCGTGTTAGGATTAACGGTTTTAATCCTTATCTCGTGTGAAAACAAACAACCCAAAAAAACGTGTTTCAATTTTGCAGAAATGCCCGACCCCACAAACGACACGCTATCCGACTGGTCGGATGTACCTTCCGGTTTGCAGGCTGCATTTATAAACATCGACGACAAGCTGCCTAAATCGGTAGCACCCCGTGTGCCACTCATCAAGAATGCAACGGTTACCGGTTGGAAAGGAGAAAAAGTGTCGTCTCAACTGCTTTTATGGTCGGCAGAAAATACCCCTCAGATAGCATTGGCGTTTACCGACTTCGAGTCGGGTGAAAACAAACTGCCGGCATCGGTTGCCCAGGCGCGGTTTGTGCGTTATGTAATGACCGATGAGTTTGGTCCCGGTTGCGGTTACCGCAAACCGGAAGATTTTGCGGCCTCACTTGCACCGGATATGCTCGATAACCTGGAGTGCTTCGATATGGAAGCAAAAACCGCAAGGCCGGTCTGGCTTACCTTTAAGATCCCCTCCGATGCTGTTGCCGGCAACTATAAAGGTAAGTTGAAGCTGTATGCCAACAACCGTTTGGTGGAGGATTTCGAAATTGAACTGAATGTTATAGACCAAGTGCTTCCCGAACCATCGGAATGGGTATATCACCTCGATCTGTGGCAGCATCCTTCGGCCGTTGCGCGAGTACACGATTTGCAACTTTGGAGCGATGCCCATTTCGAAAAGATGAAACCGTTGATGAAAATGCTGGCCGATGCAGGACAGAAAGTAATTACCGCAACACTGAACAAAGATCCCTGGAACCATCAGTGTTACGATGCGTATGCCGATATGATTATCTGGACGAAAAACAGGGATGGAAGCTGGAGTTACGACTACACCGTTTTCGACAAATGGGTGCAATTTATGATGGATCTGGGCATCGATCAAATGATCAATTGTTACTCGTTGCTCACTTGGAACAACCAACTGCATTATAACGATGCGGAAAAAGGCGAATTGGTAACCGTAGAGCTGAAAGCTCAATCGAAAGAATATGCGGAATTGTGGAGCGCATTCTTGCAAGATTTCACGCGGCATCTTCGCGCCAAAGGATGGTTGGAGAAAACCAATATAGCCATGGACGAACGCGCGCCGGAAGATATGGAAGCTGCATTGAAGGTGTTGAACAGCTCCGCTCCTGAATTGGGCGTCTCGTTGGCAGACAATCATAAGAGCTACCGCCGGTATCCATGGATAAAAGATCTTTGCGTGGGAGTCGGCAACATTGTACCCAAGGAAGAAATCGCTGCAAGAAGAGCCAAAGGGTTAATCACCACGTATTATGTGTGTTGTGCCGACAAATTCCCCAACATGTTTACCTTTTCCGCATCGGCAGAATCGGTCTATGCTGCGTGGCACGCTGTTGCCGCCGATTTCGATGGTTTCCTGCGCTGGGCTTACAACTCGTGGGTCGAAAATCCGTTGACCGATTCGCGCTTCCGAACCTGGCCGGCCGGCGATACGTATATCGTCTATCCCGATGCACGAAGCTCTATCCGCTTCGAACGCTTGGTGGAAGGTATTCAGGATGCAGAAAAGATCCGAATATTGCGCAAAAAATACGCAGAAGAAAATACACCCGAATCCTTGGCTAAACTCAATCGATTAGAAGAGGCCATCGCGTATTTCATCACACTGGAACCCTCCGACGATTGGCAAGATAGATTGAACGAGGCCAAGAAACTACTGAATGAAATCTAGCTGCATAAGAGCTTGAAAATTGTTTTCCGGGATCGGTGGGAAATTTTTTTATCCTCCGTCGAATTTTCCGACGTATACAAAAATTATAATTCGCCTCCACCCCGATAATATTCTTTAATAAATAACTGTAATTTTCTGGCAAACCCAGGCTGTTTTTACGCGAAAAACTCGATTTCTTGTCCGTCGGATTTTCAGAAATAAGATACTATTTTCTTTATTCCTATTCTGAAAATCCGACGGAGGAATTGAGTTAGTTAGTGTTAACGCGCGTTTTCCGAAAAAGGATAGAATTTTTGTGCACACTGGCCTCGTTTTCCAATGGAAGATAACATTTTGCTCCGTTTCTGTCGGAAAAACCCGACGAAAGAGAATACGAAAAATAAGACAAAAGACAAAAAAACAAAAAAACCGGCTGAACAACCGGTTTTTATTTTTTTGTGATCCGCCTGGGATTCGAACCCAGGACCCCATCCTTAAAAGGGATGTGCTCTACCTGCTGAGCTAGCGAATCTACCTCATTGCTTTCTTGCAAAAGCGAGTGCAAAGATAAAATCTTTATTTTAGAATTCCAAAAGTTTGCATCGTGAATTTATAAAAATATAGGTTACGACCTCTTCTGCAGCCTTCCAATAAACCGAAGCAACTTGCCGCTTCGAATGGCGGAAAAGCAATCTTAGTACCGATAGTGTTCCGGCTTGTAGGGTCCTTCCACCGGCACACCCAGGTATTCGGCCTGTTTGGGCGTCAGTCGGGTAAGTTTTACCCCAAGATGATCCAAATGCAGGCGGGCCACTTCTTCGTCGAGACGCTTCGGCAACCGATACACCCCCACCTCGTACTCGTTTTTCCACAGCTCCATTTGCGCCAACGTCTGATTCGTAAACGAATTGCTCATCACAAAAGACGGATGCCCCGTGGCACAACCCAGATTAACCAGCCGTCCCTCGGCCAACAGAAAAATGGAATTTCCCGAAGGGAAAGTATACTTATCCACCTGCGGCTTGATGTTGGTATGGCGTATCCCCGGGAAGTTCACCAGCCTATCCACCTGAATCTCGTTATCGAAATGCCCGATATTGCACACGATGGACTGATCTTTCATCTGCTGCATATGCTCAAGGGTAATCACGTCGCAATTGCCGGTTGCCGTCACAAAGATATTTCCCTCCTTCACGGCCTCCTCCATCGTGGTCACCTCAAACCCCTCCATAGCGGCCTGCAAAGCACAAATGGGGTCGATCTCCGTAATCAGCACGCGCGCACCATACGAGCGCATCGACTGTGCACACCCCTTGCCCACGTCGCCGTAACCCAGCACTACCACCACCTTACCGGCAATCATCACGTCCGTTGCACGCTTAATGCCGTCGGCCAGCGACTCGCGGCAACCGTACAGGTTATCGAATTTCGATTTGGTAACCGAATCGTTCACATTAATGGCCGGCACCAGTAGTTCGCCTCTTTCCATCATTTGATACAGTCGGTGAACGCCCGTCGTCGTTTCTTCCGAAATCCCCTTCAAGCCCTCCACCGTTCTGTGCCAGCGGCGATTATCCTCGTGCAAAATCCTTTTCAGCGTATCCAGAACAACCTGCTCCTCCCTGTTCTCCCCCTTTCGGTTGAGCAACTCGGGATTTTCTTCGGCATAATACCCCTTGTGCACCAGCAACGAAGCATCGCCCCCATCGTCCACAATCAGATTCGGCCCCTTGCCGTCGGGAAACCGAAGCGCCATATCGGTACACCACCAATACTCCTCAATGGTTTCGCCTTTCCACGCAAAAACCGGCACACCCGCCGCAGCAATTGCGGCAGCAGCATGATCCTGCGTAGAAAAGATGTTGCAGCTTGCCCAACGCACATCGGCACCCAATGCCACCAGCGTCTCAATCAATACCGCCGTCTGTATGGTCATGTGCAGCGATCCCGTGATGCGCGCACCCTTCAACGGCTGTTCCGCTGCATATTTCCTGCGCAGCGCCATCAACCCCGGCATCTCTTTTTCGGCTATTTCAATTTCCTTTCGTCCGAAATCGGCCAGTGATATATCGGCAATTTTATACGGAAGATCCGTAGAATAATTTTTATTTTGAACCATAACTCTACTAATTATATGCTGTTTTCTGACACCAAAGTTACACCATAAATTTTGAATGTCCGAAAAATCGTCCGTTTTCAATAGATACCACATGCACCTTATCGAAATTTTTCCCATCTTTGTAGGTAAAGGCATCCGTAAGTTCCCTATTTTTGTATAATCTGCATATACACAAAGCGGATGCAGAAGACGTATGGATGAGAAAAAAGAACACACGGCATTCTACCCCGATGATACGCCACCCGAAACAAGGAATTATCCGGTGACAGCATCACTGAAATACTACTTCAAGACCCACATCGAAAATACGTTCCGGACAGAGAACCTCAACGAAAAACTCACTTCCTTATTCTCGGAAACCGAAAAGGAAAATCCTTTTAACGAAAAAGAAACGCATTTCTTAGTAGAAAAAATCAACCAACTGAAACTCATCGATCTCACGGTCACGGATGGGAGTTTTCTCCTCGAAGTTTTAAACAAACTGACCTTCCTGCTTGCGAAACTCGACCCACACAACGAAAAATGGAAACAGCAGCAAATCATGGTGCTCGACAGTATCGCCGACCCCACTTTAAAAAGCGCGCTTCGCGAAAAAATAGAAACCATTTTCAGCCCAAACGCACCCGATTACGCGCGAAAACGGTACTTGTTTCAAAACTGCCTCTACGGCATGTGCATTGACCCCTCGTCTTTAAACGCAGCCAAGCACAACCTTTTAAATTGCCTGTTTGAAAAACAAGAAGCAGCCCGGGATATGAATACACATGCCGATGTCGACTCCTTGTTCCATCTCGAAACCAATCCGTTGGCCGCAAATGCACCAATCGGATCGTCCGAACATCGAGAAGAAGAACGTTGCCACACCAGCCGGTCGGACGATGAGTTCGACCCCGGACGGGTGTTCGGAATAGAAACCAAAAGCGTTACGATCCACAAAAACCGGAAATTGTTTCACATTACCTGGAGAACATACAATAGTCCTTATCGCGAAGAGGATGTATCCGTACCTTCAAAAGAACAAAAACCCGTTTTGTTTACCCTCGACGAAAGAAACCGGATGGCCGACATCCTGGCCCAAAGAATTCGAATGAAAAAATACAGGGTGTTGGCATTGAATGTGTTGCAGGATCATGTTCATCTGCTGTTGGCAGCCGAAGAAGAAGAGGTTACAAAAATAATCGACGACCTGAAAGGATATTCTTCCTATACCTTCAATCGCATCCAAGAGAAAACGACGGCAGATGATGCAGCCGGTGGATTAACACCCGATTCTCGCAAAAATATCCGCAAACGGTGGGCAAGAAAATACAACACGGATTTGGTAGCCGATAGTTCGCAGGTAGAGAAAGTGATGAAAGAAATTCAACACAACCACTTGAAGCACGACCTGCCTCCCATCGATTTCAAGGCCGTTTCCTCTGCACTCACTCCCTATAAGCAAGCATTTGAACCCGAAACAATCTCCACCGGCTTCGATATCGTCTTCGGCAACCTGCACTGCGTAAGCACAAAAAAGGTTTCGGAAGACGAAAAGAACCCATCGATGCAATCCCACGAATTTGCCGACGAACTCTACGCTCGCCTCATTTTCAAGGGATTCGATTTGCTGAAAAGCGACGGCATTCTTGCTTTACTTATCCCCAAATCGTCTTGGGAAAATCTTGCCGAAAACACCGTCAGCGAATTGCTCCGTAAAAATAACATCTTGGAAATTTTCGATGCCCCCTCCCCTTTCGCCGGAAGAGTCGACACCGTAGTACTCCTCATCCAAAAAAGAGCATAAAAAGCCGATCATACGCTAGGAAAATCATACCAAAAACCCTTCGGAAACAACCTTTACCTATTCATCGTTAATTCATTGGCAATCATTTCGGCTTGTTTCAACACCGTTTCTGTCGCGAGCATTTGCATAATTTAATATGGCAATTTCTCCAAATTTATATTCCTTCCACTCGCTCATTGCATCTATCTTTAAAAGTTGCCCGGATTTATTGTTTGTTGTCGCTTTTGGGCAATTTGGGACTTGGCTTTTCAATTTGCTTTTCTTCGGCAGCTACACGACGTTCAAGTTTTTTGATGTCCTCGCCAATTCCAACCATTTTCGTGACCTCACGAAAATGATCATCCATATTGATATTCTGTGTTTTACATGACTCAACAGCTCTACCAATTGCTACCCGAAAATTCTCCCAACGGGCATATCCCAATGCAACCATCAATTCCCGCGCAACCCAAACTTCCACTTGTTCCTTACCATCATCACTTGTAATAAAGTGACCTATTTCGTCGAAAACCGATTTTAATTGTGAAATGCGATTTTGATCCATGTTTATAGAATGATTTGTTATATATCCGGTTCGTCAGTCATTGTCAAAAATCTTTAAGTAGGGCTCAAAAATAAAAATACGGTTGCGGCTCTGCTTGGTCAATTCCTTAAGGTAATTAGATTTTTGCATAAGTGCTACTAAATCATTAGCTGCTTTGAAACTCAGATTACACTCTTTCGCTGCCTTATTAATAGAGATAACCGGATCCTTAAATAGAAAATGAACAAGCGTATGAGCAGAATTGCTTCGCCGACCGAAATTGCTATTTATCTCTTTTTCAATGCTTTCTTTAAGTTTTAATATATTAGAAAGTGTTTCTACCGCTTTTGCGGCACTTTGTTCAATGCCTACTAAAAAATATTTTATCCATTGCAGCATATCGTTTTTGGTTCTTACATTACTTAAATTATCGTAATACAGGCTTTTATGTTTTTCGAAATACAATGAAGGATAGAGTAAAGGTTTATCTAAAATACCTTCTGATACAAGAAATAAAGTTATCATAAGACGTCCGATACGACCATTCCCGTCTAAAAACGGATGAATAGTTTCGAATTGATAATGTGCAATAGCAATACGTATTAGCAGAGGAACGTTAATTTCATCATTATTAAGAAACTTTTCCAAATCGCTCATAAGTTCATTCACCAAGTGGTGAGATGGCGGAATAAATACTGCATCATGCAGTGAAGTACCTCCAATCCAGTTTTGGCTAGTTCTGAACTCTCCGGGTAATTTATGTTCACCCCTTACGCTTTGCAGCAGTATTTTATGCGTTTCTTTTAGTAAGCGAGAAGAAATGGGCAGTGATTTTAGTTCTTCAATAGCATTATTTAATGCCTTGATGTAATTATTTACTTCCTGCCAGTCGTCTCTACGTTCGGGATGAATTTCTTCAACCGGCAAAAGGGCTTCATCCATATTGGTTTTGGTGCCTTCAATATGGCTTGAAACCACCGCTTCTTTGGTCACATGCAATTGAATAAACAAATCAATATTGGGAACGAGCCGTGCATAAGAATTTAATTCACCCAACTTAATAGCTGCTTTTTCCAATAACAGATTCAAGGCCGGCGTTTTCCAAGTCCATTCGTCGTTAATTGCACTAGGAACAAAATATTTGTACCCTAAATTTTTCTCAAAATGTCCGGCTTGATATTTTTCAAGTTCAATCATATTTTTATCGATAAGGAAAATATAAAATATCATTATTTTACTTTTAGCACTCAAAGTAAAATAATGCTACCTTTATTTTACTTTTCATCCATCAATTTGATTTTTGATAAATTCTCAAGAATGATTTCGTTCAACCGTGCTTCTTCTTTCAGCAGCTCTTCTTCGGCTTTCAGTCGGGCATATAATTCTTCAAAAGCATCGGAAATGTATTTCAGGAATATCAATCCCAACACCACGTGTTTATATTCGGCGGCATCGATGTTCTTTCTCAGTTTGTCGGCCGCTTTCCAGAGTTGTTTTTCTAACGGTTCTTCTTGTTTGTTCTCGTTTTTGTTTACTTTCTTGCCCATATTTTCAAGATGTTGGCGATTGTACTATCGCATAATTCGTTGCCCTCTATATTGTTCACTTCGTTAATTCAACAGTTTTTTGCTTTAGCCTCAAAAATAAACAATTGAGCCCAACTTTGCAAGCAATTCAAGGTATTGTTTTTGTATTTTTTAGCAATACTGTCACAATTTCTACAATTCACACAATTCCCCCAAATTGTACAAAACCCATGAAAAAAGCCGTTTCAACAGTTTCAGCTCTTCTTCGTTCATCTTCAAAACATTGC
>CAYUIY010000064.1:0-11686 GCA_964444915.1 uncultured Dysgonomonadaceae bacterium | reverse complement strand
TAGGGAATGCCTATGAATCGTTTTGCTGTTTTCACGATTTCTTCGCCTGTCAATAATTGGCTTTTCATCCATTTTTTCAGGGGTTGAGCATTGGTTTTCGACACAAATGCCTCTCTGCCGTCGGGATATGATATACGATAAAATTTTCTTTTTTTATCTTTTACCATTAATATATTCCCGGCTACCAAGTCAGAAATACTTTGAGATTTCATATTCGGTTTTTCATACGAAAGAGTATGCAATGAGGTTACGATGATTTTTGGTTGCTGTAAATAGGTTTGTAATGCTGTTTTTGTCATCGGCTCAACCGAACCGTTTATCCATCCGATGTATTTGTCGGGTGTTTGGATTCGCTTCCAGCTCCCCTTTTTTTCCAGCACCCTCACCGGTGTCCCAAGCAGCGCTTGCGTAACAATTTCTGCACTGTATTTTGGATTATAATAAATTGTTCCTGTTGAATTGTAAATGACGCCCCAAGTTTCTTCGCCGAGTTTTTTATCTGGGAGCAGTCGGATGCTGTCTTTTACTCGTGGTGCAACTTTTTTGGCTTTAGACAGTACCTCATTATATGCAACGCGATTTGTTGTTTCCCCTTTCAGTATTAACGTATCTTTTTTCCGGTATGCTTTGATATTAAAAACCTCCACACGTGTATCAGGGATATATTTCTCCCGCACCGATTCAATAATTCCGCCGATATCTTTATTTTGAGCCATAGAAAAAGATATTGAAATCAAGAAAAGACAACATAAAGCTTCTTTTCGCATCGATCGTTTTTTTATTGTTGAATAATAGTTTGCGAAATATACGACTTTATAGTTTCATTTCCCAACCTTTTTCATAAGTTCTACTCCATAATTTTAATGCGTCCTTATCATTAAGGATGTGCCCGTTATTAGGATTGATTGTTAATGTTTTCTTCGTTCGTTGTGAAATATTGCCCAATTGTGCTAATGTTGAGCTGATACAACCAGTATTGATATCTGCATTTAGCGGGGCGTTTTCTTTAATTGCTTTTAAAAAATTCGAAAAATGAAAAGCATCTAATTGTTCAGCGGGATTTGTTAAATCTCCGGGTTTAAATTCCAGATTGCTGGCTACATCTTTTATGATTTTATTTTGTAAATCATAAATTTTGTATGCATTTCCTCCTCCAATTACCAATGTACCTTTTTCGCCGTAAAAAGCGGCTCCTACTGTGGAGTCTTCTATTGAGCGTCCATTGCAGCTTCTTCCTTCCCATGTAATGAGTTTGTTGTCTCCGAATTCAAAGTTGATGATTTGTGTATCGGGGAATTCCCAATCATCATCGTAACAATATCTTCCTCCGGAAGAATTTATTGTCGTAGGGTAGGTCAAATCCATGCCCCAGCGAAGAATATCAATAAAATGAACCCCGTTATTTCCCGATTCCCCTGTTCCCCAATTATAGAACCAATGCCAATTATAATGGAGAAAATTATCTTTATAGTGTGCTACTCGTGGAGCAGGTCCTTGCCATAAATCCCAATCAAGCCATTCAGGTACAGGTACCATTTTGCCTTTTCCTATAGAAGGTCTGTTATTTGCATACCATGCTTTTCCGAAATAGACATTCCCTATAACCCCATCTTTTATTTCTTTAATTGCATTGACGACATTAGGCCATGATCTGCGTTGCATGCCCGTAGTTACAATTACATTGTATTTTTCAACAGCATTCATTAAAATTTCGTTTTCAGCAGGATTATGACTGGTTGGTTTTTCGAGATATACATGTTTTCCCGCTTTCATAGCCATTAGTGCAGCCGGAGCATGCCAATGTTCCGGAGTAGCAATGATAACAGCATCCAAATCTTTTATTTCCAGCAGATTTCTAATGTCTTTTTCACCTTTGGGCTTTGTTCCTGTTAATTTTTCGATATTTGTGATGCATTTATTCATTGCCCTGCTGTCGACATCGCAGATGAAAGCTATTTCGCATCCTTTTTGTCGGGCAAAACCTGTGGCAAGTGCATTTCCACGTGAGTTTACTCCAACAACTCCTATTCTGATTTTTTCATTTGAGCCCATGATGTTTTTATAACTTTTGGCACTCAACGTTGGCAAAGTTCCTCCTACGGAAACTGCTGCTGTTCCCACTGCAACATTTTTGATAAATTTTCGTCTTGTGATCATAGTATATGTAATTATTCAGATTCGATGAATGTACAAATTTATCGAATTATATTTTGTTCTTTTCCTTATTAACGTTATTTGTTCTTCAAAAAACGCAAATTACATGTTGCATATTACGTTTTGTTATCGTTGTTTAATCACCACTGCCTGTAAATCTTAAATCAAGTCATTGAGATTAGGGAAAGACTGCATCAGTAAACGGCTACCACGCTTGTAATGGGTCGCTGGCGTCCGTCACTGGGTTTTATTGTTTCTTTTCCATTAATGAGCATGCAGGAAGAACCACCACCATCTAGGTTAATTGCTTCGGAGCAACCGATTTCCAATAGTAGATTGGTTACCTCATGCAATGTTAGACCGGGAATCGATTCCGCTGTGTTTCGTCCTTCGCACACAAAGAATATGAGATATCCTCCTTGTGTGCTGCCAATAGCCGAGCGCGGATTGTTATAGTTTGGTCCCACACCGCTTGCTTCATCGAACATTTCTGCTTCCCATGTGTTTTTGTATTCGCCGTCTTTTATCAATACCGGTCCTGCGCCGATAGCTTCATTGGGTTTCCAAACAATCCCTTTAGAAGGAAATGTTGCTGACGGCTTCGGTTGAGGAGCCTGTCCCGGCTTATTTGGCGAAGGCCTTTCATAGCAATAAATTGTTGTATTGTCGGGTGTATAACACCAATGTGCGGAAAAAGTATTGTCGTTGTTCAAACCGAAAGCTCCTCGCGTTGGATAGTAAGTAGCCGTGACACCATTGTAGGTTCGTGAAAAAGCTGTGTTTTGTGGATTAATCAATTTTCCTTTACTCACAATTAAACCGACAGACGAGTTTTCATAAAAATACCCACCATTCATAACTACTTTTGGATGATTGTAATTTGTGTAAAACTGAGTTGGTGTGGGCTTAGATCCCTCATATTTGGCTTCCCCCAATACTGAAAATCGTGCTGCGGGATTATTCATATCCGTAGCAGCAATGTATGCTTTTACGTTTTTATTGTTTATTTTACTCGTGTATTTGTAAACCGATAAATATTCAGGCAATGTGCCCCATGTCTCGGTTTTTTGCCATCCTTTTAAAGTCGGATCGAATTTAAACTTAATTTTAAATCGATACGTTATTTCCGTATTTCCTTTTTTTACCGTAAAACTTTGTGTTCCTTGGGTAAAATCGAATATGGCCGTTGAGTTTTCGGGAGTTATCATGGAGATACCTTCGGCCAATTTAATCTGAATTTTCACGTTCGAAATATCTGCTCCATCGGCAAATTCGATAAAAACAGTATGTGCAAAATTATCTATTGTGATTTGACGGGTCTCTGCATTTAATACCTCCACCTCTTTGACGAGGTAGGTGACCGGTTCGGTTGATGTTTCTTTATCTTCGCAAGAAAAAGCAAATATCGTTATAAGCGGTAACAGTAGGATAAATAATTTTTCTCTCATAATTTATGTTATTTATATTTTAAATCGTTATAAAATATCGTTTGCCACACGGTTGAAATATGCGATCGATTCTTTTATTTGTGGCAAGTTGTTTTCCCAATCGGCCTCGTATTCTATCGTAAAATACCCTTTGAAATCTTGTCTTTTCAGTTCCTCCATCATTCCTTTCACGTTGAGGATACCCTTTCCCCACACCACGTCTTCCAACGTTCCTTCTTCACCCTGCGGAGCAACGTCTTTGAAATGCAACGAGATGATTCTTCCTTCGAGTTCTTTCAGACAAGCAATGGGATCGAGGTCCATCCTTTTGTAATGCCCCACATCGGCACACGCTCCCAGCAACTCGCTTCTCTTGCCGATGTCGTTCAGAAGAATTTCCGGTTTCCAGTACGATTGTTCGCTCGGGTGATTGTGAACGGCTACCTTTATCTTGTGTTTCTTTGCGAGGTTTTCTACCACATCCCAGTCTTCATGAGCCGGTTCTGCCGCAATGAATTCCATCTCCATGTCCTTCGCAAAGGAAAAAATCTTTTCCCATTCCTCTCTCGTGGCGGTCCATACCCCCGAGGAGACGATTTTTATGTTCCTGGAAGAAGCGGCATCCTTAAGTTTTTTTATCCGATCTTCGTCAAGGCCATAACCAAACGTTTCCTCTCCGAAACCTTCTCCGAGTTTTTGGCCCGGATAGATTTCGATGAATTTGATTCCCAGCTCCTGTGTTTTATCCAAAGATTCCATCACCGAAAACAGATGAAACGTATAGGATTGCATGGAAAGATGCCATCCCTGTTTTTCGGCTTTGGTTTGTGCGTTTTCCGATACGCATGCGATACCGGTCAGCAGTAAAATTGCAAATATAATTCCAAATTTTTTCATCGTTTTACATTTTTAATATTTAATTTGTTCGCAATCGCATGATGCGAATCTTAAATTTTCGGCATTTCGGGAAGGGAAAATCCGTTGCGATAGGTGTGTTTTATCCATTCCTCGGCCATCTCTTTGGCATTGAATTCCGCATATTCCCTGTTGAATCTCGGGTCACCGTCTATAACGGCATATTCGTTGAGGGTGACTATTTTCAATTTATCCGACGGCGAGATATTGGTAAACCGCATGTGTTCTCCGTCCCATTGCAATACCCGGTTCAACCCCGCAAGACGCACGGCCAAGACGCCCATTAAAACCGTTTCGCTGAACGGACCCGAAAATTGAAAATTGGAGGAGGGTTCAATCCTGTTCTTGGGGGATTCCTTACAGGCACGAATCCAATCCTGTTCATGTGCATTCGTATCCCATATGTTCCCGTTTCCGCCTTTAACGCGAGGGATGGTTGGGGACGGAGGTGTAAAATCGCGCATTTTCGAGGTGGGAAGCAAGGTCGGATTCATTCCATAGCAACCCGTCATGATTTTTCCTTTTGTTCCGACAAGGATGATGCCCCCGTTTTCGTCACCCATCATCTCTCCGTCTTCCAATTCTTCGGGGCGTTCGGGCAACAACCCTCCGTCATACCAGTGCACTGTCACTTTTGGCATTCTTACCTTACCTTTAGCAGGTCGTTCGGGGAATTTGTACGTGATTTTTTCGGCCTGAGGCGGGGAGTAGAGATTTACCAAAGTAGAGCTGGCCGATACGCTCGTCGGATATTTCAAATCCAGCGCCCAAAACAGGGGGTCCATGATATGGCACGCCATGTCGCCCAATGCTCCCGTTCCGAAATCCCAAAATCCACGCCAGTTCCATGGAGTATATGCCGGATCGTACGGCCGTTTTTCGGCCGGACCGATGAACAGGTCCCAATCCAATGTGGGGGGGACGGGAACGCCTCCTTTGGGTTCGTCCAATCCCTGTGGCCAAATGGGACGATCCGTCCAGCAATGCGCTTCGTAGACCTCGCCGATAACTCCCGCCTGTACCCATTCGGCAATCTCTCTGCACCAATCGAAAGAATTGCCCTGGTTGCCCATTTGCGTGGCCACCTTGTGTTTTTTCGCTAATTGCGTGAGCAATCGCGATTCGTATACGGAATGGGTCAGCGGTTTTTGCACGTAGGCATGCTTGCCTAATGTGATGGCATGGGCTGCCACACCGGCATGGGTGTGATCGGGCGTGGCTACCATAACCGCATCGATCGAGTTGCCCATCTCGTCGAACATCACCCGCCAGTCCTTGAACCGTTTGGCCTTCGGATAGTCGTTGAAAGTTTTTGCGGCATATTTCCAGTCCACGTCACAAAGAGCAACGATGTTCTCCGTATTCATGTTGGCCAGATTGCGACGTCCCATACCTCCGACGCCTATCCCCGCAATGTTCAACCGGTCGCTCGGAGCTGTATGCCCCCAAGCTTTGCCCAATACCGTATTGGGTACAATGGTAATACCCGCCGCAGTCGCTGCTGCTGTCTTTAAAAATTTTCTCCGCGAATAAGTTTTCATGATGTTTTGTCAATTAATTGTTTGTAATTTTATTTTTGTATAAGTGGTCCATTAACAGGAAAATAAGCCGAGAGCGTGATTTGTAACCCGTTTATCGATCGTGCGACAGTCGAAAAAACTATCTCCTCCGACTCCGATTATCTTTCCTTTTCCGAGTAAATAAGTGCCGAGGAAACGGTTACTGCATAACCCGGTGGAACATCGAACGCTTCAATTTTTACCGTATGACTGTCCTCCGGTAAACGATAATTCCAATAAATATTTGTTTTGCGAATCAATGTTTGTGTTGGTAATGAAACTTTTTCAACCCATTCTCCATCTACAAAAACATTTAACTGAAGATCGTAATCGGGAAGGTCATACCTTCTTTTTACGGCATTCCCGCTGATGACGATTCCGTTTCCTTCAAACTCGATCCGGTATTCTTTGTGTTCTTGATCAATATTTTTTCCCTCAAAAGGCCATTGATACGAAATTTTTTCTTTGGGCAAAAGGTTCACAAAGGATTGTTCCATTTTCACGGGGACCACTTTTTGATAAATAATTTCTACCGAATCATCTGTAATTCTTCCACCATGAGCAGTAATCATTTGCAAAGCATGATTATAACTCACTTTGTATACATCTTGAAGCGACATGTCCACGTAATCGAATTTTCTGTTTTCCACCCTGTAAAGCCCGCGTTTCCAATAATCGGGAATATTGTTATAACCCAGCATAGTGCCCAGAATGCCGCCGGCATTCGAAGGATTGCAATCGGAATCTTGCCCTGCACGGGTAGCGATATCGATGGTTTTGCCGAAATCACCTTGCCCATAAAGTAATCCAAGTACTATGTAGGCAGCATTTAAACTTGCTTCTATGTTGAAAGGGTCAAAAACTCCGTCCGGACATCCTTTTTCGTGCGACCATTTCCGTTGAATTTCAAACCATGTCTGTTTCCAATCGTCGGGATACATCTTATGCCACTGAACCACATCTGCAATCATTTTATGAAATCGGCTCTCCCGAGGAATCGCTTTCAATGCTTCGCCGACAACGAATCCAATGTCGTCACTTACATAGGCCTGGCTATACATCCCCGCTACGAATACACCCCCATACCAACCGTCACCGTAAGTCATGATATGCCCAATCCGATCGCAAATTTCCGAAGAAGCATTTATCATGCCGGGAGACATCAAGCCTGCAAAATCGGACTCGATCTGAAAATCGATATCATCGGCATGCGGGTTATTATAATAGTGTCCCGACAATGGAGGCATAATGCCGTTCAAGATGTTGTAACGAGCTGCTTGATTTGCATGCCATAATGGATAACCCGCATGTGCGAAAGCCTTAGCATGTAACAAAGCGGGAGCATTCAATCCATGTTCCTCAAAAACCGAAACAAACGTGATATCCATATAAAGATCGTCATAAAGCCCGGGAAAACGGTCGTACCAAAATTCAAACACGGATTCATCCCACGGAATAGGTACTTCATCATGAATCATGGTGCCTAGCCATTTGAACTCGGTCGGCCCTCCATATGTACATCCTATTAATTGGCCAACCCATCCCCCCTTGTTTTTGTCCTGTAAATCTGCCTTGGACATTTTCACCTTTTCACCATCGAAAAAAAAGGATTCCGTTTTTTCGTGAGAGGGACCACGACAACAGGTGAACAAAATAAATAAGAAAAGAAAAAAAGATACGATCTTCATTTATTGACAATAAGTTAAGTTTATTTTACAATTCTAAAGAGTATAGACTTGCTCTTAGAGCGTTCCATGATTATTTTATTTATAAGACAAAATTCCTTTTTTTGCCAATTGATTATATAAAAAAACTGAGTCTTTGTGTCCTGCAAACGCCATGGTTTTTGGTTTGTTCAACAAACCGATGTATTGGTATATTAATATTTTCTCCACAAAAGATGACACGGCTTCTATTTGTTTAATAACTCGTTCGAATGGGGCAGGAAGCAAAGCACTTTTATAAACTTCACCTTCAAATTTAAAAATCTCCACATCAGCCCATAAACGAGATCTAGCCGCTTTTTTATGTGCTTTATATAGGTTTTCAAAATAGATGCTACTTTCTTCGACTTTAGTTTTTTCCACCCCTACTTCATCTTGATATGCAATGAAATCCACATTCAATTTTTCAAGTTGGCGAATATATGTATCATCGGTTTTCACATTCCGTGTTCCGTAAGGGGCTATTAAAGTTTTTGCTTTTGGCGTTAATTTAGCTGCTTGCGCCGACGAGGTATTTACATAATCAATAAAAAAATCCTCAAAATATTTGTTTATTCCCGTTTCACAGGGATAATACCATCCATAAAAACTTTTATGGTGGGCATATTTTGAAGCTATTTCTTCCATGGCTTTCATCCTCAAACTATATATTTGAGGATCTTTCATTAGATGTACAGGCCGGGTCCAATCTCCCCAAAAACCATTGCTGACAAAGAAATGAATTTCGTATTTGTCCGCAGCGTTTAGTACGACTTCCAAGGGGTCTTCACAACCCAAATCATGTTGTGGTAATAGTTTTGAAGGATAAAATGTTTTATAATCTATTGCTACATCCAACAATACAAGATATTTTAAACCAGACTCAGCCATCTCTTTTATTTTGTATTCCCATTGTTTTGCTGTAAAATTTTTTAAGGTCGTATTCCAATATTTTCCTTCCGCTTTGTTGTGATGTTGAAATTCAAACCATGAACCCTCGATGGGTTTCAAAGCCTTATTTTTACTTTTTAATAGTCTGAAATCTACTAAAAATGGAGTAGCTAGCGTTAGGTTGATTGTTTTTAAAAATGTTCGGCGTTTCATTAGCTTTATGTTTTCCCCTTTACTTTTTCAAGATTTTAGTTACCTAAAAACAATGCTGCTGCTCCTATATAACCCGCTTTGTTCCCTAGTTTAGCTGCAACTATTTTTGTATTTACGGCACAATCCGCCATTGCATAACGAAACGCGCTTTCGCGTATTTTTTCGATATAAAATTCTCCTGCTTCGGAAATACCTCCACCGACAATTACCAATTCAGGACTAAAAATATTTATAAATCCACCAATCCCATGTCCCACAAAATCGCAATGCTCTTCCATGCAATTTTTGGCTATAGGATCTCCTTCTTTATATAGACGGACAATTAATTCTCCATCTACCTCTTCTTCGAATTGTTTTTTGTCGGCATTTTCGGTTTGCTCCATAAAACGATTTATCAGCGCAGAGGTGGATGCATAGGCTTCAAAACATCCTATTGAGCCACAAGCACATTGTTTTCCATTTGCAATAAATGGCACATGACCCAATTCGCCGCCCCGGTTGTCGTATCCGCTAAAAAGCTTGCCGTTTATTATAATCGCTCCACCAATACCGGTTCCTATCGTAAGAAAAACGATATTTTTACAACCCTGTCCTGCTCCATATAATGTCTCGCCTAAAGCCATTGCATTTGCATCATTTGCAAGCAGAACGGGGAGATCGAATTCTTTTTCGATAATGTCGGCAAGTTTTAATTTTTCCCAACCTTTTATGTTTTCTGCTCCACCCAATATTACCCGTTGCGTGCTGTCGATAATTCCGGGTGTACCTATTCCTATTCCGGCAACTTTTATTTTTTTTGAATTTGCGTAACCGATAGCCTCTTGAATTGCCTTTCGAATTTGTGCAATGACAGCATCTTTCGATACGGTTGCCTGTGAAGGAATTTTGTCCTCGAAAAGAGGAGTCCCTGTTTCCTCTACCAGTGAATATTTTATTGATGTTCCACCAATGTCAATTCCTATTGTGTATTTCATCTTCCTTGATTTTTTTGTTCTTTTATGGTGAAATTTTTAAAATAGTTCAGAATCCATGCGTTTGTTTTTTCAATTTGTTCAGGATAAACTTCATGTTTCCCATTTGGGATGACAAACAATTTTTTTGGAGCTTTAATAACATTATATGCAGAATAGAATGAAGTAGGAGGAGTGGTTTCATCATTGAACCCCCATGAATAGAAACCGGGAACGGTTATCATTCGTGCAAAATTAACAACATCGTAATAGGGTATTGTTTCCAATACTTTTTTATTGTTAAACATTTTGATATTTTCTTCATTGAAAAAATGAGGCCATCCGCCTGCGCGTCCATGAAGATAGCCGGTGAAGTCGCACATTGCGGGACATAAAGCGACCAATATTTTAATTCTTTTGTCTAAAGCTGTCGTTATAACCGAAAGGGCACCTCCTTGACTAGATCCCCATGCAGCTAAATTTTCACCGTCAAATTGCGGAAGCGAATATATGACATCGATTGCTTTCAAACATCCCGATATTACTCTTTTATAGTAGTATGTATTTTTGTCTTTCACGCCCCAAAATTTATAATCGATAAAGTGACTTTTAGCCAAGTTGTCATAAAAACATTTTTCGAGTATTAGCGGGAAGGGATGAATATACAAATCCAATGTTATAACGTCGTTCTCTGCCATTTTCACATTACCACTTACCGGTTTTACGCCGGCTCCCGGAAATCGGATTACAGCGGGGAATTTACCGTTTTTTTTCGGTATAGAAAGTATTCCGTAAAATCGATCTTTAAATTCAAGGTTTTGGTAATCTACTTGGTAGAAATTTGCAAATTCAGTGCATTTTTCCTCAATCAACGTAAGATTGATGTCAAGTGGAATCGATTTGCCTTGCAATTTAATAGCATTCCAAAATTTTTCAAAATCTTTGGGACATTTGATAGTATGTTTGATTTTTTCCGGTTCGTAAGCTACGGTAGATATTTCGGAATATTTTTCGTTACCAAATTCAATTGTTACCGAACACCGCAAAAAACCGGGAGTATTCATAGTGCCTCCTTCGATAACGAAATCGGAATCACAGCTACTGAATGATCCTTTTTTTGTTGGGGGCATTTTTTCCGGACCTATTTCATAATAAACTGTATACGGAGACATTGTATTTTTATTTTTTATCGACAATTTAAAAATAGCAGGTTCTCCAATTTTGTATATATGATTAGGCTGATTCGGTACAATATTTATTTTGGAAAAAGAATTTTCCTCTCTCTCGGTTTTAATTGTATTATTTATACAATAAATTGGAAATGTTGATAATAAGAAAATAAATAAAGCGATAAAGTCTCTCATAGATTTAAAGATGTTTTTTTGAGATATTATTATAATGATGGCTATAAAGCTATTTTTCTTATTTGTTTAACATAGGGAATAGTTGTTTAATTTCATTTTCAGAGGGTTGATATCCGTATTCGCAGATCTCAAAAGCTTCCGCATCTGTAATTTTGTTCCCCTTTTCTTTTCCGTACCATTTGATTAATGCTTCTCTGACCGCAGGTGTAATTGCTCTTTTACGAAATACTTTCAGCCATTCCAGTCTTCCTTTTTCATCTTTGGGAATTTGTTCCAATTCTCCCGAAAGCCAAGGCAGCCATTCAAAATATTGAGATTCGTGTGCCGACATCCCGTATATTTTTTGGTCAAATACATCCGATATATCGATGGCAATATCGGGTATAAACGGGTATGGTTTTTTAAAATTGTCTTGTGCGTAAAGAAAAACGGGGTTTTTCTTCAATGGTGGCGTATCCGGCGCTACGTTGGGTACTACCACCATAAATGCGGCGTCCTGTAAAAGGATTG
>CAYUIY010000063.1:0-11715 GCA_964444915.1 uncultured Dysgonomonadaceae bacterium | reverse complement strand
AGTATAATTTTATTTTTAAATTAATAAGGATTTTGTTTAAAAATTTCAGGTTTTAGCATAAACCATTTTTCAACTGCTTGAAAAGGAGTTTTTACGTTTAGTTCTTGTCTCACTCCACCATGTCTTCTGTAAAACATATAATAGACACGAAAAGCCCTCAGCGCATCATTCATTTCTTCTTTATTTACGTAAATATCTTTTAGATTTTAATTTACCAAAAAATGAGTTTTACAAACAATTAGTGTAAATTCGCACTTGCCGGTTGACTCTACAAACTCAATTTTTTAAAAAAAATAGCGGTTGATAAAAATAAATCCATTATCTTTGCAAACAAATACAATAAAAATGAAAGTTAACATGTTTCATCACCATCATCATTTTCATACCTGCCTTCAGGCGAGGTGAGAATGATATGTATCTTGAATAAAACAGAACATATAAATAAAAACCCGTCTGAAGGGAAACAGACGGGTTTTTATTTTATAACGGAGTTTCCTCTCAGACACAATGAACACCAAAAATGGAAAAAATTAAAATTGCTATCCAAAAAAGCGGAAGGTTAAGCGAAAAATCGCTCGAATTGTTGAGCGAATGCGGCATTAAAATATCCAACGGCAACCGCAAACTAAAAACCGAAGCTAAAAATTTCCCGATGGAAATCTTGTTCCTTCGCGACGATGATATTCCACAATACGTGGAACAAGGCGTGGCCGATATCGGTATCCTTGGAGAAAACGAAGTGTGGGAAAAAGATAAAAACGTTACCATTGTCGAAAAATTAGGATTCGGAAACTGCCGTCTGTCACTGGCTATCCCCAAAGACGAGCAATACACGGGACTGGATTATTTTGAAGGGAAACGCATTGCTACCAGCTATCCACGGATATTATCGAAATTTTTTGGAGTGAAAGGGATTAATGTAAAAATTGAAGAAATCAGTGGGAGCGTGGAAATTGCTACAGGAATTGGTCTGGCCGACGGCATTTTCGATATTGTGAGTACCGGAAGCACTCTTCTGATGAACGGACTGAAAGAAGTGGAAGCTATTCTGAAAAGCGAAGCTGTGCTCATTGCCAACAAAAATCTTTCACCTGCCAAAACCGACTTGCTCGATAAGCTGCTGTTTCGCATAAAAGCATACAAAAACGGACAGGGAAGAAAATATATTTTGCTGAATGCACCTAACGAAGCGCTACCCAAAATCATTGAACTGCTTCCCGGCATGCGCTCGCCAAGTATTCTGCCTTTGGCCGACAAAGGCTGGAGCAGCGTTCATTCTGTTATAAACGACGACGATTTCTGGGAAGTGATCGATGAATTGAAAATGGTTGGCGCCGAAGGTATTTTGGTTGTACCCATTGAAAAAATGATTTTATAAAAAACAATAACAAATCGCGTGATATGAAAATCATCTCAAATCCTTCGCTTCGCCGATGGGAACGATTGGCTCAACGGCCGGCTCTTCGCCAAGAAAAACTGATAAAGACGGTGCAAAAAATCTTTTCCGAAATTCGGAAAAAAGGGGATAAGGCCGTACTGAAATACAGTACGAAATTCGATTACCCATCACAAATTTCTTTCTCGGTAGAAAAAGAAATCATCGATAAATCTTCGGATGCTTTATCCGAACAACTGAAACGAGCTATTGATTTGGCAAAACACAATATCGAGATTTTTCATCTTGCACAACGTGAAGAGGTTCGCAAGGTAGAGACAACCAAAGGGGTTTTTTGTTGGCGCGAAAGTCAACCCATCGAAAAAGTGGGAATTTATGTACCCGGCGGCTCTGCCCCACTCTTTTCTACCGTGCTAATGTTGGCCATTCCGGCAAAAATTGCCGGCTGCAAGGAAATTATTCTCTGCACACCACCCAACGGCTACGGAGAAATTCATCCGGCTATTCTTTATACGGCAAATCTAACAGGAGTGAACAGGATATTTGCGGTTGGCGGCGCTCAGGCTATCGGCGCAATGGCATTCGGCACGGAAAGCATTCCGAAAGTCGATAAAATTTTTGGCCCCGGAAACCAATATGTTACGACAGCAAAAATGGTTGCTTCGTTATATGGTACTGCTATCGATATGCCGGCCGGACCCAGCGAAGTGCTCGTAATTGCCGACGAAACCTGCAATCCTTCTTTCGTAGCTGCCGATTTGCTTTCGCAAGCCGAACACGGACCTGACAGCCAAGTCCTACTGCTTTCCAACAATAAAAAAGTGGCAAAAGAAGTCAACGAAAAACTAGAAGAACAACTGTTTGCTCTGCCCCGGAAAGAAATTGCCGAGGAAGCACTAAAAAACAGTCGCGCCATCGTTTTCGACACGCTCGAAGAGTGCATGGCTTTCAGCAATTTCTACGCTCCGGAACACCTGATTCTTGCCGTAGAAAATCCCAATCTTTTGGCTCGCAAGGTGGTAAATGCCGGATCGGTTTTTCTGGGCAATTACAGTTGCGAAAGTGCAGGCGATTACGCCAGCGGAACCAATCATACATTGCCCACAAACGGTTATGCAAAAGCCTACAGTGGCGTTTCTCTTGACAGCTTCATAAAAAAAATCACTTTCCAACAACTGAGCGAAGAAAGCCTGTTGCAAATTGGGCCTGCCATAGAAGTAATGGCCGAAACCGAGCATTTGTATGCCCACAAAAACGCAGTAACACTTCGATTGGGAGAAATTATGTCCAAAAGATTAATCGACAACAACAATGAAACAAACATTTGATCTCGCTTCATTAGTCCGTAAAAACATTTTATCGCTAAAACCCTATTCCAGTGCACGCGACGAGTTTTCGGGAAGCGAAGGTATCTTTCTCGACGCCAACGAAAATCCGTTCGGCACCTATAACCGCTATCCCGATCCTCGCCAAAAAGCGCTGAAAAAGGCACTGTCTGAATTAAAAAACGTGCCGCAAGACCAAATTTTTATCGGAAACGGCAGCGATGAGGTTATCGACTTGATTTTCCGCGTTTTCGGTAATCCGGGAACCGACAGTGTCATCATTTGCCCGCCTACCTACGGAATGTATGAAGTATCGGCAAACATCAACGACATACGGGTGATCGCTGTTCCTCTTCGTGATGATTTTCAACTTGATATCGATGCCATTCTGAAAAGGATTCACAATGACGATTCAGTAAAACTTATCTTTGTTTGTTCACCTAATAATCCGACAGGAAACACATTGCGAGATATCGATACAATACTGGATAATTTTAACGGAATTGTGGTGATAGACGAAGCGTACATCGACTTTTGCCCCGAGAGTAGTCATCTTGGCAACATACAGCGGTATCCCAACCTTATTGTCATGCAAACGTTCAGCAAAGCCTGGGCACTTGCAGGTGCCCGGGTGGGTATAGCTTATGCACAACCTGAAATAATCGCTCTTATGAACAAAACGAAACCGCCCTACAACGTGAGCAAACTTAATCAGGAAGCGGTACTGAAAGCGTTATCGAAGGAAAAAACGACCAACAACAGGATAGCAACCATTCTCGAACAAAAGAAGATGTTGATCCAAGAGCTTCCCAAGATTACTTTTGTGAAAAAGGTCTATCCTTCCGATGCGAATTTTTTATTGGTGGAGATGGAAAATGCCAACGCCGTTTATAACCGGCTGGTGGAAAAAAAAGTAATTACCCGAAACCGCTCTTCTCAAGTGAAGAATTGTATCCGCATTACGGTGGGCTCACCCAAAGAGAACCGGATTCTGCTTGCTGAACTAAAAAAGATGGAAAAATGAAAAAAGTATTGTTTATCGATCGCGACGGAACATTGATTATTGAGCCTTCAGATGAACAGGTTGACAGTCTTGAAAAGCTGGAGTTTTATCCGCAGGTCTTTCAGTATCTTTCGCGTATTGCAAAAGAATTGGAGTACGAATTGGTGATGGTAACCAATCAGGACGGACTAGGTACGGATTCGTTTCCGGAAGAAACGTTTTGGCCTGTACAAAACAAAATCATCCGTGCATTCGAAAACGAAGGGGTCGTTTTTAGTGATATTCTCATCGATCGTTCTTTCCCTGAGGATAATGCCCCTACCCGAAAACCGCGTACCGGCTTGCTTACGCATTATTTGAAAGGCAACTACGATCTGGTAAACTCTTTTGTCATCGGCGACCGCGATACCGATGTTCAATTGGCAGAAAACATGCACTGTAAAGCCATTTTTTTAGGGGATAAGCCGAATCCAAAAGCCGTTCTCTCGACGACCGACTGGGGCGAAATTTATCGTTTTCTGAAAGCCGAACCGCGCAAAGGATCGGTAACACGAAAAACTTCTGAAACCGATATTCGTGTTGAAGTGAATCTTGACGGAACGGGTAAAAGTTGTATTTCTACCGGCTTGGGATTTTTTGATCACATGCTCGAACAAATTGCCCGTCACGGAAACATCGACTTAAACGTGGAGGTTAAGGGCGACCTTCAGGTGGACGAACATCACACCATCGAAGATACGGCCATTGCGTTGGGTGAAGCTTTTTCGCAGGCACTGGGAAAGAAAAAAGGGATTGAGCGTTACGGATTTTTGCTGCCAATGGACGATTGCCTTGCACAGGTTGCATTAGATTTTGGTGGACGCCCTTGGATGGTATGGGATGTAAATTTTAAACGAGAAAAAATAGGCGATGTACCCACCGAAATGTTTTATCACTTCTTCAAATCGTTCAGCGACAATGCTAAATGCAATCTCCATATCGAAGCCAAAGGCGAAAACGAACATCACAAAATTGAAGCCGTTTTCAAGGCATTTGCCAAAGCCATGAAAATGGCCGTAAAACGAAACGAGAACATGGGTATTCCCAGTACAAAAGGAACATTATGACAGCTAAAACACACTTAATCAACAAATCAGAACTGAGAATTATTCCTGCTATCGATATCATCAACGGAAAATGTGTACGCCTAACCAAAGGCGATTACACCACACAGAAAATTTATCGCGACAATCCGCTGGATGTAGCAAAAGAATTTGAAGACAACGGCATAAAATACCTCCATCTGGTTGATCTGGACGGCGCAAAATCGAAACACATCGTCAACTACCGTATACTAAACGAAATAGCAACAAAAACGAGCTTGTCTGTCGATTTTGGCGGAGGTATCAAATCGGACGAAGACATCCGCATTGCATTCGACAACGGAGCTCTACAGGTTACTGTAGGCAGCGTTGCATCCCAAAAACCGGAATGGTTTCTTCATTGGCTCAACTTGTATGGGAATAATAAAATCATTCTTGGCGCCGATAGTCTTCATCGAAAAATCGCCACGCAAGGATGGCAGGAACAACAGGAAACCGATGTAGTGGATTTTATTTCGGATTATGCCAAAAAAGGGGTTGCTTATGTGATCTGCACCGATATTTCGAAAGACGGAATGTTGGCAGGACCCAACACAGCACTCTATCGGGAAATTTTAGAAAAGACCAACGTAAAGCTTATTGCCAGCGGTGGCATCTCTTCAATCGACAATTTGATTGCTTTGCAAGAGATAGGTTGCGAAGGAGCTATCATCGGCAAAGCCATTTACGAAGGAAAAATAACACTAAAAGAACTCTCTGCATTTATCACCGATTAAAACATCATTATTACAAAAAACAATAAAATATGCCAAAAAAAAGAATTATTCCCTGCCTCGACGTGAAAGACGGACGCACCGTGAAAGGAGTAAAATTCGTGGGTATCCGCGATGCAGGTGATGCTGTGGAACTGGCCCAACGCTATATGGAAGAAGGGGCTGATGAACTGGTTTTTCTGGATATCACTGCAACCATCGAAAAGCGCAAAACACTTACGCAATTGGTTGAGAAAATTGCTAGCGAAATCAACATACCCTTTACTGTGGGCGGAGGCATCCATTCGTTGGAAGATGCCAAAGCCATTATTTCGGCCGGAGCAGATAAAATCAGTATAAATTCTGCGGCAGTAAAACACCCTGAACTCATTAACGAAATTGCCGAACAGCTGGGCAGTGGGTGTGTTGTATTGGCCATTGATACCAAACTTGAAAACAATGAGTGGAAAGTATACATAAACAGTGGCCAAACACCTACCTCTCTCCTTGCACTCGACTGGGCAAAAGAAGGTGAACGACGTGGAGCAGGTGAAATTTTACTTACTTCCATGGATCACGATGGCACAAAAGAAGGGTTTGCCATCGATATTATCCGACAAATAAGCGAAGCAGTGAATATTCCTGTCATTGCTTCGGGTGGAGCAGGAACGATGGAACATTTTGCAGAAGTTTTTCTAAAAACAAAAGCAAGTGCGGCATTGGCTGCAGGCATTTTTCACTACGGCGAAATTTCTATTCCCGAACTCAAAGCATATTTACGAACACAACATATTGAAGTAAGATGAACATAGATTTTTCAAAATCAAATGGTTTGGTGCCCGCAATTATTCAACATACGCTTACAGGACAAGTATTGATGTTGGGGTACATGAACAAAGAGGCACTCGAAAAAACACAAGCCGAAGGCAAAGTTACTTTTTTCAGTCGGAGTAAAAACCGATTGTGGACGAAAGGCGAAACATCAGAGAATTACTTGATTGTGGACAAAATCCTCACCGATTGCGATGGGGACACCCTCCTGATAAAAGTATACCCGCAAGGCCCCACTTGCCATACCGGCTCAACATCGTGCTTTAAAGAAGAATCAGCAAAAGGTTTTCTATACAAACTGGAACAAACCATTGAACAACGCATCGCATCGGATGCGGAAAATTCATATACCAACTCGCTTTTCAAAAAAGGAGTGAACAAAGTTGCTCAAAAAGTTGGTGAAGAAGCTGTGGAACTGATCATAGAAGCAAAAGACAACAATATCGATTTATTTAAAAACGAAGCGGCCGATCTGCTATATCATTTTCTCATTCTTTTGAAAACAAAAAACTTGAAATTAACAGACATTGAGGAGGTGCTTCAAGGAAGAGCAAAATAATTGCTTTCACGCATCTGCCAAAAATAAAAACAACCTGCTTCGTTAGAAGTCAGGTTGTTTTTCAACTTTGAATATTTTATGGTCTTTAATTTCTATATCAATGGAAAGCACTAAATCAGGCTTCTGCGCCAATTTTCGGAATCACCGATACATACGAACGATTTCCTTTTCTCTTACGGAAAACTACTTCACCATCTACCAATGCAAAAAGCGTATGATCTTTACCCATCCCTACATTTTCCCCGGGATGATGAACTGTTCCGCGTTGGCGAACCAAGATGTTTCCGGCTTTAGCTGTCTGGCCGCCAAATATCTTAACGCCTAATCGTTTACTTTCCGATTCACGACCATTCTTTGAACTACCTACACCTTTCTTATGTGCCATTGTCTTTTGATTTTAAATGATTAAGCAATAATTTCTTTAACTTGTATTTGTGAAAACTGTTGACGATGACCGTTCAGTTTTTGATAACCTTTTCTTCTTTTCTTTTTGAAAACAAGCACTTTGTCACCTTTAACATGCGAGAGCACTTCGGCAACCACCTTTGCGCCCTCAATCACAGGCGTACCCACAGTAACATTGCCGTCGTTATCGACGAGCATCACCTTTTCAAATTCCACTTCACTGCCTTCTTCGGCTTTGAGTCTGTGAACAAATAATTTTTGGCCTTCTTTTACTTTAAATTGTTGGCCCTGAATATCTACTACTACGTACATATTAGTAATAACTTGTTGTTATCTGCCTGAGGCGAGCCGATGTTCTACGACTTCTTATAAAGCCTATTAGCAAAAATAGGTTGCAAAGATACGTATTTTATTGATAAAACCCAAATTGCATGCATTTTTGCAACCGAATAATTGAAAAACATCAACCGCAATGTTGCACTTCTAATTTGAACTTAGAAATCACACAACTTTGCTATGCAATACTCCATTTAATATTTGATATTTTTAAAAAGTATCCGATTTTCTCTCGCCTCGTTCAATTGAGCAAGTAATTTTTCTCTGCTGTATTTCGAAAAATCGGCGCTATTATTTGTAATAAGATTAAGCAATAAACGCAACTCATCATCCGAAAACCGATTTATAATTTCGTCAAAAGGTTCTTTAGCGCCGATTTCAAAACGCACAATAGCCAACTTGGATTTCGCTGCCGGATAATCCGGATCGAGCTCTAAAAGTTGTTCAAGATATTCTTCTGCCTGTTCGTATTTTTCACGTGCCACACTCACATTTGCCAAACGATCGATGATGTTTTCGTTATCGGGCGATTTCATCGATGCTTTCATATAAGCTGTCTCCGCAGCAATAAAATCTTCATTATAGAAAGCGAGATCTCCTTCCAGCATGTAATACCCCCACGTATTTTTTTCATCTTCGGGAATTTGCCCAAAAATTTCCCGAGCTTTATCGTAATCTTGCTGAACAATATACACATGCGCCCTTTTCAACAAAATACCTTTTGAACCAAATTTCTTTTCTTTCCGATCAATGATTTTCATCATCTCATCGTATTGCTGCATCACTTCGTATCCCTCCAACAAAGAATCATACAGACTTTCATCATTAGGAGATTCTTTCAAACATTCTTCAAATATGCGGATCGCTTCTTCTACATTATCGTGCATGTAAAGCGAAAGAGCTTTCATCTTTAATATCGACATATCTTTTTCGTTAATCGTAAGAGCAAAATCAAAAGCATCCACTGCTTTGCCGTATTCTTCATTTATAGAATACAATTTGCCAAGATTTATCCATCCGTCTAAAGAATAAGGATCAATATCGAGCAACTTATTATTATATTCAATGGCTTTTTCAAAATCGCCTTTCATTTCATAAGCATAAGCCAAATCACTAAGTAGATCCGAATCGAATGGATTAATTTTCAAGCTCTCTTCCAAGAAAAAGATCGCGCGATCAAATTGATTCATATCGTTATACATATACCCTATTTCGGTGAAAAAAGTATACAGATCTTGTTGGGGAATATTTTCCGATAGGATATCATCAATTATTTTAGCAGCTTCGTCATACCTCTCGAGATGCAACAACGACTCAATTTTCAATAACGGAAGTTCGAGATCTCCATCGTTCGTAATACGTAACAAATAGCGATATGCTTCTTCGTATTTCTCCCAATAAATCAGTTTTTTGGCATATTGCAGCATGAGTTCCGAACTTCCCGGATGCATTTTAAGCCCTTCTTCGATGATGAGTTCAGCTTCATCGTAGTCGCCTAATTCACCATAATATTGTGCCAATAAGGCAAACTCATCGGCATCGAGATACATTTTCTTTCCTAATGCACGCATCTGTTCGTACTTCTCGATCAATGCATCCATATTTAATTCATCATCCATTATTCAGCATCTCCTCTATTCTATCAAAAGTTAAAAAAAGATCGATTTTTTTTAAATTCAACCCTGCTTTATTTTACTCCACGAATCTTTCAATGCTACTGTGCGATTAAAAATTAAATGATCTTTCGAGGAATCCGGGTCGACATTAAAATAACCGATACGCTGAAATTGAAAACTGTCTAATGGCTGAGCATCTTTCAGATACATTTCCACTTTACAGTTTTTCTTTACAATTAATGAATTAGGATTCAATAATTCATGCAAATCTTTTTCCTTTTCCTCTGCGGGATTCTCTACCAAAAACAATCGGTCATACAAACGCACTTCAGCATCCAGACTGTGAGGTACAGAAACCCAGTGAATGGTTCCTTTCACCTTGCGGTTTGCTTCGGGCATGCCACTTCGGGTATTGGCATCGTATTCAGCATAAACCTCAACTACATTTCCGTTTTCATCTTTTTTGCAACCCGTACATTTTACGATATAAGCGTTTTTTAAACGCACTTCTTTTCCCGGTGTCAGGCGGAAATATTTTTTTGGAGGATTTTCCATAAAATCGTCGCGTTCGATCCACAGCTCTCTACTGAACATTACCTCACGAGCACCCATTGTTTCATCTTCGGGATTATTAATGGCAGTCACTGCTTCTGCCTTTTCTTCAGGATAATTGGTAATAACAAGCTTAATGGGATCAAGAACAGCCGATACACGGATATCTTTTTTATTTAAATCTTCGCGTATGCTGTGCTCCAACAACGACATATCAATGATTGCTTCGTATTTTGTATAGCCGATCCTGCCAATAAAATTCCGAATAGCTTCAGGCGTATAGCCTCTACGGCGCAAACCACAGAGCGTTGGCAAGCGAGGATCATCCCATCCGCTCACATATTTTTCTTTTACAAGCTGTAAAAGTTTGCGCTTGCTCATTACCGTATACGTCAAACTCAACCGATTAAATTCGATCTGACGTGGACGATAATCACTATCGGCCAATTGATCAATAAACCAATCGTAAAGAGGACGGTGCGATTCAAATTCCAACGTACATAGCGAATGGGTAACCCCTTCAAAATAGTCGCACTGTCCGTGCGCAAAATCATACATAGGATAAGCTTTCCATTTTGTACCTGTACGATGGTGAGGCAAATGAATGATACGGTACATGATGGGATCGCGAAGGTGCATATTGGGTGAAGCCATATCGATTTTGGCACGCAACACCATCTTTCCTTCCGGAATTTCTCCGGAATTCATTTTATAAAACAATTCGAGCGATTCTTCTATAGGGCGGTCGCGATACGGACTGTTTATACCGGGTTGCGTTGGTGTACCCTTTTGCTTTGCAATTTCTTCTGCCGACTGCTCATCTACATATGCCTTACCTTCTTTAATCAGCTTTACCGCAAAATCCCAAAGCTGCTGAAAATAATCAGAAGCATAGTATGCATTTCTCCACTGAAAGCCGAGCCATTGGATATCCTCCATAATGGAATCCACATATTCAACATCCTCTTTTACAGGATTAGTATCATCGAACCGAAGGTTACAGATGCCACCGTATTTTTCTGCAATGCCAAAATTAAGGCATACTGCTTTTGCATGTCCGATATGCAGATAACCATTGGGTTCAGGCGGGAAACGGGTTTGAACACGTCCACCGTTTTTACCTTCCTGTAGATCTTTTTCAATAATGGCTTCAATAAAATTGAGGCTTTGCTTATTCTCCTCCAACTTGGAATTTTCTGTAAATGACATGGATATATATTTAATTATTATATTGCTACCCTTGCGTAAGGCGCTACATCGAGACTGCAAAAGTCGTTGTCGAGGTATTTAAAGTATCCCGTAATAGCAACCATAGCCGCATTATCGGTAGTATAGGAAAATTTCGGAATATGAATTTTCCACCGATATCTTTTAGCATATTTTTCGAAAGCATCACGCAAGCCGGAATTTGCCGAAACACCACCGGCAACAGCAATTTCTTTTATATGTAAATCTGTAGACGCACGATACAATTTGTCCATCAAGATATCGATGATCGTTTTTTGTAAAGATGCGCACAAGTCCTCCCTGTTTTTTTCGATAAAAGCAGGGTCTACTTTTAACTCATCGCGCAAAAAATACAAGAACGACGTTTTCAATCCACTGAAACTGTAATCGTAGCCGGCAACATGTGGTTTACTGAAAGTAAATTTTACGGGATTTCCTAGTTTGGCCAATCGATCTACTTCCGGCCCCCCGGGATAACCCAACCCCATCACCTTGGCACATTTATCAAACGCCTCACCGGCAGCATCGTCAATCGTCTGCCCAATAATCTCCATATCGTTGTACGATTTCACAAGAATTATCTGCGAGTTACCTCCGGAAACCAATAAACACAGGAATGGGAAATCGGGGT
>CAYUIY010000062.1:0-11778 GCA_964444915.1 uncultured Dysgonomonadaceae bacterium | reverse complement strand
TATATATTGGCAAACCATCCATGACCCGACTTTCATTTTGAATGCTTATAAATTCCTGGGCATTTAGAACAGTGGGGATTTTATAAATATTTTGTATTCCATAATAACCGTCATACGTAATTTCATGTTTTCCTACTTTGCCACTTTTAGTTTTTACTAGAATAACTCCGTTAGCTGCCCGCGATCCATAAATAGCTGCAGTAGCCGCATCTTTTAATACGTCAATACTTTCGATGTCATTAGGGCTAAGACTGTCAAGACTTCCACCTACAACTCCATCAATTACAAACAAAGGAGTTGAATAACTATTGGTTCCGATACCACGAATGTTTATCTTAAAACCATCACCGATAAATCCGCTGACTTGTGTAATATTAACGCCTGGTGCTTGGCTTTGCAAAGCTCCCAATATACTGGGTGTATTTAATCGTGCAATATCTTCTCCTTTTACTTGCACTGTAGCACCTGTTACCAATTTTTTCTTCATCGTTCCGTAGCCCACAGCCACCACTTCTTCTAATGCTACGGCTTCTTCTTGCATCGTCACATCGATTCTCGTTCGGTTGCCGACATTAATCTCTTGCGTTTCCATGCCTACAAACGAGAAAATCAGTGTACCATCGCTCGGAACATTGCTCAACAAATAATTCCCATCCGCATCGGTTATAGTACCAATAGTGGTACCTTTAATCATTATAGTTGCTCCCGGTAATGGTTGACCGCTTTGGTCAGTCACCTTACCTGTAACCGTACGCTGTTGCTGTTGAACGCTAACGACATCCAACAATTCCTTTTGTTCCTGCTGCTTACCGCCACGAAACAACAGAATGTGTTTTCCTACGATACGATACTCTACCTTATTACCAAACAAGCGGTCAAGAACACTTTCGATGCTCTCATCTTTGGCTTCAAAATCTACCTTCGAATTCACATCAATTACATTGTTTTCGTACATAAACGAAAAACCTGTACTTTTTTCAATGTGATTCAACACACTTTTCATGGTTGCGTTTTTCACCGAAAAAGTTAACCTCGTCTCTTGTGCATGACTATCATCTGCCTTACTGCCTAAAATACCCATGCCGGTAATAAGAATGAAAGTCAATAAGACTCTAAACACAGGGGGAAAAACGTATCTCCCTTCTTTTTTTCGTACTTTTTCCATATCTTTGTGATGTTAATTTTGTGCAGTTTCCCTTTTTTGTGATCACAAACGGTAATTTGGCCTTCAAGAGGGTTGCTGCGGTTAAACAGTTTAGTTACTTTTTTTCTTAAACATACAGGCTTTCCCTCCAAGAAAGTCTGTATGTTTTTGTTTTCCGGTTTCGCTTTTCATAAGCAGATTATTTTAATAGATATAACTGATTTTTACTTCTTTGCCGTTGATTTCATAAGCAATTGGAGTGATAACTTTCATCTTTTCAAGCATTTCGGTTAACGATTCCGTTTTTATCGTGAAAGTATAATGGTGTTTTTCCATTACAGAAGAAGGTTCAATATGAATATTTACCCCATACCACCGCTCCAGATATTTCACCACTTCACTTAGCGGCGTATTATCAAATTTCAATTCACTGTTTTTCCACGAACTTACCGCTTCCGGATCGCACCTGGTAAAAGAAAGTCGGTTTGTTTTCTTGTCCAACACAACCTGTTCGCCACAGGTAAGCAACCGCAATTCTTTGTTCTTATCGGTCACCGCAACTCTCCCCTCGCTAACAGTAATTTCTTGTATATTATCGTCCTTGTAATTTTTAACGTTGAAAGCCGTACCATAAACATCCACAAAAAGATGTTCTGTTTTTACCCGAAATCGTTTCGATTTGTTCTTGGCTACATCGAAAAATGCTTCTCCATCTGTCAAAAAAACCTCACGATCTTTTACATTAAAAGCACCGTTATATTTTAAGATAGAACCGGAATTGAGCCAGACAATGGAACCGTCGGGCAATACAACCTTTGTTTTCTGACCAGAAGGTGCAACAATTTCGGTATATTGTTGGGTGAGCTGATTAACATGAGTAGTATAAAACCAAAAAAAAGCGGAACTTAATAAAACAACGATCAGTATGGCTGCAATAGATTTGAACCTCGAAACAAGATGCGTAACCTTATTTGCCTTATTTATCCGTTTATTGATGGATTTCCATGCTCTTTTTTTATCGGGTTCGAAATAGGAAGGAATGAGAAAGGCCGACTTATAGACCTGAAAAATCTCGTCAAACACATTCCTATTGGTTTCATCTGCATCCAACCAAGCGTTCAACTCTTCGAGCTCTTCAGGATTTGCTTCTCCTTTGAAACTTTTCGCAACAATATTCCACGGTATGTTTCGTTCCATGCTTTTAACTGCCTTTTATATATAAGGCACGTAACTCGCCACGTACCCCTAAACAATTTCCAATTTTTTTTTGTTTTTAACACATTTATCAAAAAATTGAGACGAGTGATCGGCGATAAACTACCCTTTCAAACAAAAAACAGCGATCAGGAAAAGAATAAAAAGGTCATCATAATAAGGTTTTAAAAATTCACGCAACTTTTTCAAGGCATTACCCATTTGATTTTCCACAGTCTTCACCGAAAGCCCTAATTCTTCGGCAATCTCTTTGTAAGTAAGGTTTTTTTCTTTACTCAGAATAAAAATTTCGCGACATTTCTCAGGCAAACTTTCCACCGCTTCTCTTATGATTTTTTGTAGTCGATGGTTATCTTCCCGGACTTCCGGAATTTCGTAAGACGTCGCCGATTCTTTTGCTAATCTATCTTGAATACCCGAACGGACTTTTTCATTGCGCAAATAATTCAGACTTTTGTTTTTCGATGCTTTCAGTAAATACGATTTTATCGATGTTTCGATATGAATATTTTCTTTCTTGTTCCAGAAATAAACATACACATCCTGAACAATATCTTCAGCTGTAGCCGGATCATTCAGGTAGATATTGACGAAGTTGCACAGATCGACATAATATTTTTCAAAAAAGAAGCGAAAAGCTTCCATATCGCCTTCTGCCATGCGTCTAAAAATAAACCGCTCCTCGTCGTTTATGTTTTTCATTTCTGCATGTTTTATAACGTCTAATGATTCTTGTTTATTTTTCCCCTTTCTTAAAAAGTATCGAACATTTAAATAGATCCATTCAAGAATAGACAAAATTATTTGCACAATTTGCAAATGCGCCCAAAATCAATAACTTAATCGCTTATCATTCGAAACATTTTTTCATGGAAAATGAAAATGTTGCGCGAACAAATATCACAATTTTTTTTGAATATTACTACTTATTTGGAATATATTCCTATAAAAACAACCTATTTTTAACACAAACCTTATGCATGGAACAACAAAACCTTACACATGTAAGGTGAATTGGTTACACGTATTATTCCTAGAAATGAACCTATTTTTCAGTAAAAGACAGGCAAACCGTGAAAGGTCAACGCAACCAACATACAAGCTACAACATATTTGCTATCAAAGAAATAGCAATATATGCCAATATGCCGATGGCTATGCCGACAATGCCCCATAAAGCAATAAAGACGATCAGCAGGACAATAAGCAAAATCTGTTTCTCGTTCCCCTTGAATTTGAATGCTTTCATTTTAAATGAAAACATGGGGATATTAGAAACCATTAACAATGATAAAAAGATAATAAATCCCAAAGTTAAGTAAAACAAACCCTCGTTTACCCATGCAATGTCCCTGACACCATAACAATAACTTATCCAAAACAAAGCATTGGCAGGAGTGGGCAAACCCAGAAAAGAAGAAGTCTGCTTATCGTCCAAATTGAATTTCCCAAGTCGCAATGCAGAAAAAACAGGAATAAGATAAGCCAAAAAAGGAAGGTGAGACGAAATATCCGTTAAAAATGAAGGATAGGCAGAAAAATCGCGCAACAAAATAAACACACCCGAAGCAGGTGCAACACCAAAACTCACCACGTCTGCAAGTGAGTCGAGTTCTTTACCAAGAGGAGAAGTTGCATCGAAAAGGCGTGCAACAAAGCCGTCAAAAAAATCGCATACTGCCGCAATCAATACCCAAATCACCACGCCGGAAAAATTTCCATCAAAAGCCATAACAACGGCAATACATCCCGAAAAAAGATTCATCATGGTGAATACATGGGGAATATGTTTTTTCATCATTAAAATAATTTACCTGATAATTTTCTATTTACATTCGAATAAAATCTATATATCTATATGGTAATCAGTTAGATAAATATTACGGAAAACTTGGGCGCAAGTTACGAAAAAATTTTGGAATCCCTCCAAATGACAAAAACAAAAATAATTTTCCGGCAGAAACGAAACAAAATTTTATCTTCCTTCGGAAAACGGAGTTAGCATGCCTGAAAATTTCATCCTTTCCCGGGAAACGAGATTAGCATACACAAAAATTATATCCCTTTTCGGAAAACGAGCATTAACAACAACTAACTAAATTCCTCCGTCGGAAAATCCGACGAGCCTAACCGAAAAATTTATCCTATTTCTGAAAATTCGACACACAAAAAACCCGATTTTTTTGTGTAAAAACAACCTTGGTCTGCCAAAAATTCGCTTTTATTTGTTAAAGAATATGATCAAGATGAGGGTAAATCAAAATTTTTGTATCCATCGGAAAATCCGACGGAGGATAAAAAAATTTCCCCCCCCCATTTGAAATGAGCACTTTTGAACTGCTTAACCGATAAATCCGCAAGAAATCATTACCTTTGCACTTCAAAATCAAAAGGGCGATGTTTAAAGAAATTTTTCTTACTATCATTCATCTGATCACTTCGCCTCAAAGTGCATGGAGGGATATTAAAAAAGACGAAGAGGATCAACAAGAATTTTTAAGCAAATTTCTTCATCCTATTTTCGGCATTATTGCACTCGCTTCATTTATAGGAGGGCTCTGGTTTTCGCACAACGGAAACGTAGAGCAAGCTTTAAAAAATACGATTGTAAACATTATCACGGTATACGGAGGGTATCTTGTTACTGCATATATCCTAAACGAAATTTCGTTCCGATACAACCTTCAAAAACAAATATTCACCTTTCAGCGTTTTACAGGATATTCGTCGGTCGTAATCTACGGGTTGTACATCATTATGCCGTTCCTCTCGGATTTTTTCATCTTGTGGTTACTTTCGGCCTATACGGCTTATATTGTGTATATTGGATCAGAAGTATTCTTTGAAATAACGAAAAACAAAAAGAAAAAATTTACACTCGCCTCCACCCTTCTGATATTGTTTATTCCGCTAATTATTAAAGCGATGATGAATTTTCTTATTAAGTAACGACAATGAAACAGACAACCATCAATATAAAAAACAAACGTGCCACCTTTGACTACGAACTGGTGGAAACCTACACTGCCGGAATTGTTTTGACCGGAACAGAGATCAAATCGATACGTCAAGGCAAGGCCAGCTTGGCAGATACGTATTGTATATTCGAGAAAGGAGAACTCTGGGTACGAAACATGTATATTCCCGAATATTTTTACGGCACATACAACAATCACAATGTACGGCGCGATCGGAAACTGTTGCTAAACAAAAACGAATTGCGTAAACTCATGCGGTGGGCAAAAGAACCCGGATTCACCATCATTCCCACGCGATTATTCATTAACGAAAAAGGGTTGGCAAAACTCAACATTGCCGTGGCAAGAGGTAAAAAACAGTACGACAAACGCCAGTCTATCAAAGAAAAAGAAGACAAGCGTGCAATGGAGCGTGCATTTAAAAAATACTAATTGTTTTACTTTTGAAACGTTTAATAAAACAACGTTCTAATTAAACCGGTAAGTAAGAATACAAAGATATTATGAATTTCTATAAAGAGGCAGTTCTCCCAAGTTTGAAAAAATCGGGGCATACATCCATTTGGCTGTTAAAAATTATTCTCCCTATATCGTTGGCCGTTCGCCTCTTGGAGTATTACGGCATCCTTGCCTATATGGCAGATTTTCTCAATCCCGTGTTCATTTATCTGGGATTGCCCGGAAGCACGGCCATCATCTTCATTACGAGCATTTTTCTTCCCCTCTATGCTCCGCTGGCAATCATCACCTCCATGTCGCTCACGCTTCGCGAATTAACCATTCTTGCCCTGATGTGTCAAATTTCGCACAACCTCCCCGTAGAGTGTGCCATTCAGGCCAAAACCGGCACCTCGTTCTGGTCAATGGTAACGCTGCGAATTTTCATGAGCATTGTGGTTGCACTTATCCTCAACCTTATTTTGCCACAAGACATGGGCATGCCCCTATTTTCCCAAACCAATGCAGTGACAATGAATTCCATTGGCGACGTGCTTATTGTTTGGTTGAAAAGTTCCTTACAAATCGCGTTGCTCATCATTACGATAGTTACTACACTGAATATTTTGTATAAAGTGCTCGATGAATACCACCTGATTGAAAAGCTGACAAAAATAATTGAACCTGTATTGAAATTCTTTGGATTACCCATCAGTACAGGTTTTCTGTGGCTAATTGGGTACATCGTGGGTCTGTCCTATGGAGGCGCACTGATGATGGAGCAAATGAACGAAGGGAAAGTATCAAAATCCGATGCCGAGCTGTTGAATTACCATCTGGCGCTTTCGCATTCCATTATCGAAGACAATTTGCTTTTCGTGGCATTGGGTGTATCCATCGGGTGGATTCTGGGTATACGCTTCACGGCTGCCGCAATGGTGGTATGGATGCGAAAATTATATCGCCGCTTAAAGGCAAAATGGTTTTATCCTGCTGTAAATCTGAAAATTGAAGAACAAAGATAAAATGAATTTCAACGAAATATTGCAATCGCACATCCTTGTTCTCGATGGAGCGATGGGAACGATGATTCAGCGTTACAAGTTGACCGAAGCCGATTTTCGAGGAGAACAATTCAAAGATTTTCCCATCATGCTTAAAGGGAACAACGATTTGCTTTCGCTCACCCGACCCGATGTGATCGAGGAAATCCACCGTGCTTATCTCGAAGCAGGTGCCGACATCATCGAAACCAATACCTTTAACGCCAATGCCATTTCCATGCAAGATTACAAAATGGAAAGTCTGGTATACGCAATGAACCTTACTTCGGCACAGCTGGCACGCAAAGTTGCCGATGAATTTTCGGAAAAAACACCCGATAAACCCCGTTTTGTGGCCGGTTCTGTCGGACCAACCAATAAAACCACTTCCATGAGTCCCCACGTGGACAACCCGATGTATCGCAGTGTAACTTTCGACCCGATGAAAAGGGCCTACAAAGAACAAATGGAAGCCTTGATAAAAGGCGGAGTGGATATGTTATTCATCGAAACCGTGTTCGATACACTTAACGCCAAAGCTGCTATTTTTGCGGCAAAAGAAATAGCAGAAGAAACAGGTAAAGAAACACCGTTGGTTATCTCGGCTTCTTTATCCGACAAAGCCGGCCGAACCTTATCGGGGCAAACGCTAGGAGCTTTCATCACGTCGGTAAGTCATGCCCAACCATTGGCCCTCGGGCTGAATTGCTCTTTCGGACCCAAAGAAATGCTGCCTTACTTGAAAGATGTAGCCCGCATCTCGCCCTTTTTTGTCGTAGCATTCCCCAATGCAGGATTGCCCAACCAATTGGGCGAATACGATGAAACTCCGGAAAGAATGGCCGACGCCATCAAAGTGTTCATCGATGACGAGTTGGTAAATATTATCGGCGGGTGTTGCGGAACCACGCCCAACCATATTGCCCACTACATCGACCTCGTAAAAGACAAAACGCCGCATCGTCCATCACCCCGACCTCGAAACCTTTACCTGGCAGGATTGGAAGAACTGGTCGTTTCTCCGGAAACAAATTTTATCGTTATCGGCGAACGATGCAATGTGGCCGGTTCGCGCAAGTTCCTCCGCTTAATTCGTGAAAAGAACTACGAGGAAGCACTCAATATCGCCCGCAAGCAGGTAGAAGACGGCGCTCAAATACTCGATATCAACATGGACGATGCATTGCTGGACAGCCAACAGGAAATGACAAATTTTCTCAACCTGTTGGCATCAGACCCTGACGTGGCAAAGGTGCCGCTAATGATCGACTCGTCGAAATGGGAAGTACTGGAGGCCGGTTTGAAATGTACGCAAGGTAAATCCATCGTCAATTCTATTTCTTTAAAAAACGGTGAAGCGGAATTTCTTACAGCGGCAAAAAAAATACAAGCCTACGGTGCAGCAGCCGTGGTAATGGCTTTTGACGAAAAAGGACAAGCCGACAGTTTTGAACGCCGCATCGAAATTTGCGAAAGAGCGTATCGCCTGCTCACTCATAACGGTTTTAAACCGGAAGATATCGTCTTCGATCCCAACGTGCTGGCCATTGCCACCGGAATGGAAGAACATTGCAACTATGCCGTAGATTTTATCGAAGCCGTAAAATGGATCAAAGCCAACCTGCCTTATGCTAAAGTCAGCGGAGGAATAAGCAACCTCTCGTTTGCTTTCCGCGGGAACAACTATATTCGCGAAGCGATGCATTCGGCTTTTCTCTATCATGCCATTAAAGCGGGATTGGATATGGGAATTGTTAATCCGGCTCAATCGGTTATTTATGAAGAAATACCGGAAGAAGTAAAAACGCTGGTTGAAGACGTTGTGCTCAATCGCCGCAACGATGCTGTGGAACGGTTGATGGAATTTGCCGAAAAAATAAAAAATGAAAAAACAAACGAAACCAAAACCAAAACCATCAAAACCGAAGAATGGCGTGCCCTTCCGGTGGACGAACGACTTGTTCATGCCTTGGTAAAAGGAATCGATACCTACCTGGAACAGGACCTTGCCGAAGCTTTAACCTTTTATCCCCGCGCTATTGATATCATCGACAAACCCTTGATGACAGGCATGAATAAGGTGGGCGACTTGTTCGGGGCAGGGAAAATGTTTCTCCCACAGGTTGTAAAAACTGCACGCACAATGAAGAAAGCGGTTTCTATACTGCAACCCACTATCGAAGCCGAAAAAACGTCCGGCGAAGGATTTCAGAAAGCCGGGAAAATACTGTTGGCTACCGTTAAGGGCGATGTTCATGATATCGGAAAGAACATTGTTTCCATCATTCTTTCGTGCAACAATTACGAGATAATTGACCTCGGCGTAATGGTCTCTCCCGAAAAAATCATAGAGGCTGTGCGTACCGAGCAACCCGACATTGTGGGGCTAAGCGGACTGATCACACCATCGCTCGAGGAAATGAGCATCGTAGCCGAAGAAATGGAAAAAGCAGGTTTTCGTATCCCGCTACTCATCGGGGGTGCCACCACCTCGAAACTGCATACCGCACTCAAAATTGCCCCCAAATACGAGAATGGTGCAGTTGTTTACGTCAAAGATGCTTCGCAAAGCCCGGCAACAGCGGCCAATTTATTGAACCCTGCCACTAAAAACGAATATATTGAACAGATTCGCAATGAATATTCGGCACTTCGGAAAGATTACACCGAACAAACAACAGAGCTTGTTTCGTTGAAGGAAGCTCGTGAAAAAGCATTCCGAATCGATTGGGATAATTTTACCCCCTATGTTCCCCAAACACCGGGAAAAACGGTATTGCCGGTAATAAAGGTGGAAGAAATTGTTCCATACATCAACTGGAAATTTTTCTTTCACGGCTGGAAGTTACCGGCCAAATTTGCCACTATCACCAACATCGGGATGTGCGGTCATTGCCGTGCACAATGGTTGGCATCGTTTAAAGATGATGATATCGAAAAAGCACTGGAAGCATCACGTCTTTATGACGATGCAATGGCGCTGATCCGCAAATTCATCGATCAAGACGCAGAATACATAAAGGCAGTCTTCGGTTTATACGAAGCATATAGCGAAAACGATACGGTTTTCATCAATGGAAAAGCTTTTCCTTTCTTGCGACAACAAAGGAAAAACGATAAAAATGAGTATCTTTGTCTTAGCGATTTTGTTGCGCCACGAACATCGGGCAAGAAAGATTATGCGGGAATTTTTGCCCTTACTGCAGGAGCCGGTGCCGAATATCTTCTGCAAAAATATCAAAAGCAAGGAGATGAATACTCAGCACTGCTTATGAAATCGGTACTCGACCGCCTTGCAGAAGCAGCTGCTGAATGGTTACACGAAAAAATACGCAAAACATATTGGGGATATGCATTCGATGAAAAACTAACCATCCCCGAATTGTTTACAGGAAAATATCAAGGAATTCGTCCGGCAGTGGGCTATCCCTCAATTCCAGACCAATCGATCAATTTCTTGCTGCACGATATGCTCTCTTCTAACGAAATAGGCATCTCGCTGACAGAAAACGGTGTGATGTATCCAAATGCCTCGGTGAGTGGATTTTTATTTTCCCATCCGCAATCTCGATATTTTGCCGTAGGCCCTATTTCAAATGAACAACTCGAAGATTACGCAAGGCGCAGAGGGATGCATGTGAATGAAATACGTAAATTTTTATTGAAAAATTTAATGAAATAAATGAAGATGAGAAGTTTTGGAAGCGACAACAATTCGGGTGTACATCCACGCATTTTGCAAGCCATAAAAGAGGCCAATGTTGATCATGCCATAGGGTATGGTGATGATGAATGGACACGCAAAGCCGAAGATGAAGTAATAAAACTACTGGAAAAAGAGGATGTGCAACCCTTGTTTGTTTTTAATGGAACAGGGGCCAATGTGGTCGCACTACAAGCTTGCACCTTGTCTTTTCACAGCATTCTTTGCGCATCTACCGCTCATATTGCAGTGGATGAATGTGGCGCACCCGTAAAATTTACCGGAGCATCATTAAAAGAAATTGCTACGCCCGACGGAAAAATCACTCCCGAATGGGTTCAACCCCACTTACAAGGTTTCGGATTCGAACACCATTCTCAACCCAAAGTGATCGCTATTTCACAAACCACCGAACTCGGAACATGCTATACGCCACAGGAAATAAAAGCATTGGCCGATTTGGCTCATCGATACAATATGTATCTTTTTGTGGACGGCACACGCATGGCAAATGCTTGTGCTTATCTCAATCTTTCGTTGAAAGAAATGACCGTGGATTGCGGAGTTGATATTTTTACCATCGGCGGAACCAAAAATGGTTTAATGATGGGTGAAGTAGTTGTACCTTTGCGCAAAGAACTTGCCGAAAACCTCAAATATTATCGTAAGCAAACCACCCAGCTTTATTCCAAAATGCGGTTCATTTCTGCTCAATTTATCCCCTATTTCAAAGAAAACATATGGCTGGAAAATGCACGAAAGTCAAATGCAGCCGCCCAACGATTAGCAAGCGAAATGGGGAAAATCGAAGATGTACAAATTACGCAGAAAGTACAATCGAACAGCGTCTTCTTTATCCTTCCCAAACCAATCACCGATAAACTGCGCGAACGCTATTTTTTCTACGATTGGGACGAAACCCGCAACGAGATGCGCTTGGTTTGCTCTTGGGATACAACCGAAAACGATATTTTAAGCTTTATCGATTATTTGAAACAAATAATAAAATAATCAACGTGTTTCATTGCAAAACGATTCATGGTTAAAAAACCTATAATTAAAAAACTGACAACTAATAACTAATAACTTCCAAAATTATGTTTGACTTTTTAGACCTTTATCCGTGGCTGTTACCCCTGATGATCTTCTTCGGCCGTATTATCGATGTAACATTGGGAACAATGCGCATCATTTTTGTTTCGAAAGGAGAAAAACTCAAAGCTCCCCTTATTGGATTTTTCGAAGTATTTATCTGGG
>CAYUIY010000061.1:0-12050 GCA_964444915.1 uncultured Dysgonomonadaceae bacterium | reverse complement strand
GTCGCGCAAGCGCTTTACTTGTTTTGGCAAAAACAACTATCCCGCTTGTAGGTCTGTCAAGCCGATGAACAACTCCGCAAAAAACATTACCTGGCTTATGATATTTTTCCTTCAAATAATCTTTTACCATATCCACCAGAGGCTTGTCGCCGGTTTTGTCTCCCTGCACAATCTCTTTTGGAGATTTATTAACAATAATAATGTGATTGTCTTCGTATAATATTTCCATATTAAAAATGAAGAGACACAATACTTTTTGTGTCTCTTTTTATTAATTTTTATCGAAATAAAAAAATTAAGTATGCATACCTCCGCAAACACTAATCACCTGGCCACTTACATAGGAAGAAAGTTCTGAACCAAGGAAAAGAGCAACATTAGCTACATCTTCAGGAGTACCGCCACGGCGCAACGGAATTTGCTCTGCCCATTGCTTTCGCACTTCTTCCGAAAGCGTATCCGTCATATCGGTAATAATGAACCCCGGAGCAATGGCATTAACACGAATGTTTCGTGAACCAATTTCTTTAGCCATCGATTTAGTCAACCCGATTAGTCCTGCCTTTGAAGCAGAGTAGTTCGCCTGACCGGCATTACCCGAAAGTCCTACCACAGAACTCATATTAATGATGCTACCTGATTTCTGACGCATCATCAAAGGAGTTACAGCATGAATAAAATTGAACGCCGATTTCAGGTTTACCTTAATTACCATATCCCATTGCTGTTCGGTCATGCGAACCATTAATCCATCCCGGGTAATTCCTGCATTGTTAACTAAAATATCGATTCGCCCGAAATCGTTGATTACTTCGCTTACCACTTTATGAGTCTCCTCAAAATCGGACGCATCCGAGGCGTATCCTTTTACTTTCGTTCCAAAAGCAGCAATTTCGCTCTCCGTTGCTTTTGCATTTTCGTCAATGGCCAAATCTGTAAACGCAATATTCGCTCCTTCGGAAGCGAACCTAAGCGCTATAGCCTTTCCTATTCCTCGGGCTGCGCCGGTAATTAAAGCTGTTTTACCTTCTAATAATTTCATTTTCTATTGGTTTAAATTATATGCTATAATTCATCTCTCTTTATACAATCCCTTAAATATCAAATTAATGATAGTATCTCTATCCGATTTATTATTAATATTGAGACCAAATACTCCACGAATAACAGGCACTTCAAGTCCTTTGAGTGCATAATGAAGAATCTGCGCCGTTTTGGGGATATCAGTAATTTCAAAAATTTTTGTTCTAACGCCTTCTTCCAAAATATCTTGCAGATAAGCTATTTCTTTGCGGTCAAATTCCTTTCGCACGTACTCCACACGCCAAATATCTCTAAAAAAATCTGCCCGTAAAGTGCCATTACGTGTTACCACATCTTTAATTGCTTCTAGTCGCGTGAAAAAGAAAATCATCAGTTTGTCATCAGCCGGCAATTTTCTTTTAATCACCTCTTCCAGTTGGAGATAAAGATTTTCAAGCTCCGATTGAATTACCGCATTGTAAATATCCTGTTTACTTTTGAAATATGTATATAATGTTCTTCGGCTCTTATTCGAAGCTTTGGCAATATCGTTCATCGTCGTATTTTCGATCCCTTTTTGGGCAAAAAGCTGACGCGCCACTTCAATCAATGTTTGTCTTGTTTTCGACATTGCCATCATTTCAAATGCACACATTTACAATATATGAGCAAAAGTAAGACAAAGTTTTAAAAATTGAAAGCAAATTCCTGTAAAAAACGACTAAGCATCTACAAATATTTTTAATTTTAAAAAGCACTTTATCCTTTCTGTTTATTTTTTTCTTTTCGTTTGTTTTGTATGGAATTATGATTTAATTTTGCAACGCTTAAATTGCAAAAGGATGATAAAAAGTTAGAAAATTTTATGAAGAGAACAAAAAAATTCATTCTTCCGGAAACAGAAATACCCACACAATGGTATAATATTGTGGCAGAGATGAAAAATAAGCCCTTGCCGATGATTAATCCGCAAACCAATGAACCACTCAAGGCCGAAGACCTCTTTCCTTTGTTTGCAGAAGAATTGGCAAGACAAGAACTTAACGATAAGGATGTCTGGATAGATATCCCCGAAGAGGTACGTGAAAAATATAAAATCTACCGACCTACCCCGCTTGTTCGAGCTTATGAATTGGAGAAAGCGCTTGACACCCCTGCTCATATTTATTTTAAAAATGAAAGCGTCAGCCCTGTGGGATCACACAAACTGAACTCAGCACTGGCACAAGCCTATTACAACAAAATAGAAGGAGTCACTAATTTAACTACAGAAACCGGAGCCGGTCAATGGGGAACAGCATTGGCTTTTGCATCAAAAACATTTGGATTGGAACTTGCTGTTTATATGGTAAAGATCAGTTACGAACAAAAACCTTATCGCCGTTCTCTGATGCAAACATGGGGCGCACAAGTCATCGCTTCACCTAGCATGTCCACAAAAGCCGGAAGAAAAATTCTAACTGAAAATCCTACATATCAAGGAAGTTTAGGTACAGCTATTTCCGAAGCAATAGAACTTGCTATGCAAACCCCTAAATGTAAATATGCATTGGGAAGCGTGTTAAATCACGTAGCATTGCATCAGACTGTAATCGGACTTGAGGCCGAAAAACAAATGGAAATGGCCGATGCGTATCCCGATATCGTGATTGGCTGTTTTGGAGGAGGATCGAATTTTTCGGGAATATCGTTTCCATTTTTACGTCACAATCTGGAAGGCGAGACCCACACACGCTTTATTGCTGCAGAACCAACGTCTTGTCCAAAGCTCACACGAGGTCGTTTTCAATACGATTTCGGCGATGAAATAGGATATACGCCGTTGATTCCAATGTATACACTGCACCATAAGTTTGCACCCGCCAATATTCATGCAGGCGGTTTGCGCTATCATGGCGCAGGAAGTATTGTAAGTCAACTTCATAAAGATAATCTAGTGGAAGCTGTTGACGTAAACCAACTCGACACATTCAAGGCTGGTATTTTGTTTGCTCAGACAGAAGGCATTATTCCGGCACCAGAATCAAATCATGCTATTGCCGTAGCTATTAATGAAGCATTGAGAGCCAAAGAAGAAGGAGTAAAAAAGACCATCCTTTTCAATTTATCGGGTCACGGTTTGCTCGATATGAGCGCCTATGATCAATATCTTGCAGGTGATCTTAGCAATCATGAATTAAAAGACGAAGAACTCAATAAATATTTCGAAAGAGAACCTTGAAAAATTTAAAAAAAAGATGTTTTTAAACATAAATCAAGCATTTTTCGCAAAAAAAGTTAGAAATTTATTTGGTAATTAAATAAGAGTTTACTACCTTTGAAATGCAAAACAAGAGAGTTATTGCCGCATTGGTCGATTGGGAAACTCATCAATAACATCTTAGAAACCGAGATCGTTTTTGTTGTCAATGGCGGGCCGCATCCTTCGGGACAAGCCTTCGGGCTCGGCGGATTACAAAGGCAACAAAACACTCAAATCCTGTCACAAGGAGTTTCATCTTAATTCCACCGATGCGGCTTCTTATAAAAAGCAGATCGGCAAAAATTTATCTTTTTGCGATCTGCTTTTCTTTTTTATTATGATAAAACATACTCACATGAAACGGCATCTGGAACTGTTTCTCGTATTTCTTAAAATCGGAGCATTTACTTTCGGAGGCGGATATGCAATGATACCGCTCATTCGAAACGAAGTTGTAAAAAAGAAAAAATGGCTTGAAGACGATGAATTTATGGATATGCTGGCTATAGCCCAATCCATGCCCGGTCCTATGGCATTAAATGCCGCTCTATTCGTTGGGAACAAACGTTTAGGATTCAAGGGAAGCCTGTTTTCCGGCCTCGGCGTTATCCTCCCTTCTTTTATTATCATTCTTTTCATTGCTGTTATTTTCACACAATTCAAAGATAATCCGGTTATCGAACGTATCTTCAAAGGCATCCGACCGGCTGTGGTAGCATTAATTGCCGGCCCTCTAACCACATTGGGTAAAGCAGCAGGTATCACCCGGAAAAATGCATGGATCCCTATTATTGTCATTATAGCTGTATGGTTATTAAAAATATCACCTGTATATATTGTTATTATTGCAATATTGATCGGTATCATTCATTTAGCATACCTCAAACAAAAGCTGAAACGATAACATGGAATTGATCAATCTGTATATTACCTTATTTTTATCGTTCTTTAAAATCGGTTTATTCGGCTTTGGAGGCGGATATGCAATGCTCCCACTTATTCAACACGAGGTAGTAAATGTACACCATTGGATTTCGGTAAGCGATTTTACATCCATTGTGGCTATTTCACAAACCACTCCAGGACCCATTGCTTTCAACTCCGCTACTTATATCGGCTACACAGCCGTGTCGAATATGGGATTTCCTATAATTCAGGGAATAATCGGTTCGGCTGTTTGCACATTGGCAGTGAGTTTGCCTTCATTTATCATTATGACTGCAGTATGTTCTTTTTTCTTTAAAGTAAAGAACAATCAGTGGGTACGTGCTGCGCTCTTAGTACTGAAACCTGCAATCATCGGTTTAATTGCATCTGCAGCACTTATGCTGATTAACAACGCCAATTTCATTGATTACAAAAGCTGGATTATTTTCGTAGTTGTATTTATTGCTTCCAGAAAAAAAATTAATCCGATTTTATTGATCTTACTTTCAGGTGTATCAGGTCTGCTTTTATATCATTAGCTAACATTTTTAATTGATATCTCTCTCATTGTTAATGATATTAATCCCATCATAAAAAAGTTCCTGAAAAAGAACATATGAAGACATAAATAATTATGAAGTGAGATAAAAAAATTGTATTTTTACAATAATTTTTCAATAAAACCATTGCTATTCTTACACACTGTTACTTAAAAGCCCTATTTATGACAAAAATAACCAAAGAAGAAGCTCTTCTGTATCATTCAGAGGGTAAACCGGGAAAAATTGAAGTTGTTCCTACCAAACCTTACAGCACACAACGCCATCTATCATTAGCTTATTCACCGGGAGTAGCCGAACCCTGTTTGGAAATCAAAAAAAACGAAGATGCTGTTTACGAATATACAAATAAAGGAAACCTAGTTGCTGTTATTTCAAATGGAACAGCAGTTTTAGGTTTGGGCAATATTGGCCCTTTAGCCAGTAAACCTGTAATGGAGGGCAAAGCATTATTGTTTAAAATCTTTGCAGGGATCGATGTTTTTGATATCGAAATCAATGAAAAAGACCCTGAAAAATTCATTTACATCGTAAAAGCCATTTCTCCCACCTTCGGAGGAATCAATTTAGAAGATATTAAAGCACCTGAATGTTTTGAGATTGAAGAAAAACTTCAAAACGAATTGGATATTCCTGTCATGCACGACGATCAGCATGGCACGGCCATCATTTCTGCAGCGGGATTATTAAATGCATTGGAACTCGTTGACAAAAAAATAGAAAATGTAAAAATTGTAGTCAATGGTGCGGGCGCTGCAGCTATTTCCTGTACAAAATTATATATACGTCTGGGAGCAAAACCGGAAAATATAATTATGCTTGATTCTAAAGGAGTTATTAATACCCGCCGTACCGATTTGAGCGAAATTAAAAAACCTTTTGCCACAACTCAGGATATCGAGACTTTAGAAGAAGCAATCAAAGGGGCCGATGTATTTTTAGGATTATCCGTAAGTGGAATATTAACTACAAACATGGTTCGATCAATGAGCGAAAACCCCATTATTTTTGCATTAGCCAATCCTGATCCTGAAATTTCTTATGAAGACGCCATGAATGCACGTGAAGACATCATTTTTGCTACAGGCCGTTCCGATTATCCGAATCAAATCAACAATGTATTAGGGTTCCCCTATATATTCAGAGGGGCATTGGACGTTCGAGCAAGCTGCATCAATGAAGAGATGAAACTGGCAGCTGTTTATGCGTTAGCCGACTTAGCTAAAAAGCCGGTTCCGGAAACAGTGAAGGCAGCATATAATTTACAACAGCTGAGCTTTGGAAAAGGGTATATCATTCCCAAACCTCTTGATCCACGTTTATTGACAGCAGTTGCACCTGCTGTTGCCAAAGCCGCTATGGAATCAGGTGTTGCCCGCTACAAAATTACCGATTGGGAAGCGTATGCTGTCAAATTGCACAAAATGATGGGAGATTATGAAAGTAAAATTTGGCAGCAGAAAAAGAAATAATTATCTTTAAAATACCGAACTGAACTGTATCGTTCTTTTGAGTAAGAAATAATCGCTTAAAAAAATTACTCCAAAATCAAAAATCAAAATTTGTTTCTATACCCAAAACCAAATAAGAGAAAACCATGAAAAAATTATGCATACTTATAATTATTCTGTTGAATGTTGGATTTTTTCCTTCCCTTTCAGGACAAGACAAATTTGAAATAAAAAGAAAAGAGATGATAAAAAAACAAATTCAAGCACGCGGTATTACCGACAAAAAAACGCTAAAAGCCATGGAAGCTGTTCCGCGCCATCTGTTTGTACCTGAGGAATATCAAGACAGAGCTTATGACGACGGCCCTCTGCCTATCGGTTACGGACAAACCATTTCTCAGCCCTACATTGTAGCTTATATGACAGAATTGCTAAATGTGGGTCCTGACGGTGTGGTCCTGGAAATAGGAACAGGATCGGGCTATCAGGCAGCCGTTTTATCCCGAATTGTAAAAAAGGTTTACACTGTCGAGATTATCGAAGAGCTGGGTCTTGCGGCAAAAGAACGATTAAAAGCATTGAATTACGATAATGTAGAAGTAAAAATAGGCGACGGCTATTACGGATGGGAAGAACATGCGCCCTATGACGGCATTATCGTTACCGCAGCATCGGAATATATTCCGCCGCCATTGATTCAACAGCTGAAAGACAAAGGCCGTATGATTATTCCTGTGGGCTCTCCTTTTAGTGTTCAAAACCTGATGCTTGTTGAAAAATCGGGAGACAAAATCAAAACAAAAAGTCTGATCCCCGTCAGGTTTGTGCCTTTAACACGCAAAAGTAAACCCTGACAACCGTATCCAATAAAATAAAAACCACGGGAAACAAGTACATAAAAGATGGAATCCGACAATACAACATCATTGGTTCGCATCAATGCGGCAATCGGATTAATTTCTGCAGCCATTATCGCTTTTCAATTGATATTGATGCAGATTTTATCTTACATCCAATGGTATCATTTTGCCTACATGATTATATCCATTGCCTTGCTCGGATTCGGCGCCGCAGGCACATTCCTGACAATTTTTCAAAAGAAACTCGAAAAAAACTATTATACACTTTTCCCCCTTTTATTAATCGTTACAGCAATTCTTATTCCTGTTGTAGTAGGAATTGCTAATTCCGAAGCTGTTCGTTTCGATTCTTTACTTATCTTTCAGGATTCGCGGCACATCGGCAGGTTAATCCTCTCTTATTTTATTTTTTTTCTTCCTTTCTTGACCGGAGCCTTAGCTATCGGGTTAAGTTTTTCGAAGTTTGCCGATCAAATCGGAAAAATTTATTTTTCAAATCTCATCGGTTCAGGCATAGGAGGAATAATTGCCTTATTCATCATGCAATGGATAATTCCCGAGCAGCAGTCTTTTGCTGTTGCAGTCCTTGCTTTTTTAGGAGGAATTGTTTCACTTCCTAAAAACAGAAAAACATTCCTTCGCATCCTTGTTCCGCTTTCGACTCTTCTCTTGGCAATTCTTTTTTTCTATCCCCCGCGGCTTATCCCATCCGAATATAAAGATATTAGCAAAACCATGTTGTTGCCCGATGCAAAAGTAGAATACGAAAAAAGCACACCACATGGTTTTGTTCAGATCGTTTCATCACCTGTTCTCCGTTACGCCCCGGGCGTAAGCCTTGCATATCAGGATTCTTTTCCCGTACGAAAAGTCGTCTTTAACAACGGAAATTGGATGGGATGCCTTCTCCCATCGCCCTTAGAGCAAAACAAAACAAACATTCTCGACTATACACCGCAAGCCTTGCCCTATCACATCAATAATATTAAGAATGCTATGATTATTAATGCGGGAACGGGAGAAAACGTCTTGCTGGCATTGTCACATCAGGTAGCTCGCATTACTGCCAATGAAACAAATCCGGAAATCTTCAAAATGCTGAGCCAATCATTCGAAGGTTTTTATCAGGTTCAGCCCTATCAAACCCTACCTCGAACTTTGCTTACTCCAGACACAAACAAATACGATTTGATAGAACTTCCCATCATTGGTTCATTTTTCGGTAATTCGGGGTTGAACGCAGTAGAACCCCGATACGAATTAACTCTAGAAGCTTTGCAAGAAATGTGGAATAAGCTTTCGAGGGAAGGAATGATCTCGCTGAGCTGCTGGATGGATTATCCGGTCAGAAATGCTTACCGTCTTTTATCCACCATCGGCCTTCTTCTTGACAAAAACAACATCAATCATCCTCCGCAACATGTTGTTGCCATACGAAGCTGGTGTGCGGTTACTTTTCTGGTGAAAAAAACGCCATTTAAACGTAATGAAATCAATAAGGTTCATCTATTTTGTGAAAACCGGATGTTCGATCCGCTTGTTCTTCCCGGAAATCAAGAAATTGACCGAGACAAGTATAACATGCTCCAGGACACTGCTTTTTTTACTCATGTAGATCAACTCTTATCTCCCAACAAAAAAACATTGATCCGGCAGTATTCTTATCGGATACATCCTACTACCGACAATCGCCCATTTTTCTTTCAATTTGTTCGTTTTAAACAAATTCCCCAATTGATATCTTCTATTCGGGAGAAAAACTTCCCTTTTTTGGATATCGGGTATGTACTCATCATCCTCACTTTCATTCAAATTGTTTTTATTGCGGCAATTTTTATTCTTCTGCCTTTATCTTTCAGCCCCTGGAAAAGTAAGAACAAGAAATGGGTATTTATATATTTCAGCGGTTTGGGATTGGCATACATGTTTCTGGAAATGGTATTCATTCAACAATTTACTTTCTATTTCGGAGAGCCTACCTATGCCGCTTCTGCCACCCTTAGTATTTTGCTCTTCACTTCCGGATTAGGAAGTTACTATTCCGGTAAATTTCAAAACAGCAACAAAATACGTCGTGCATTGCCGCTTATTATCGCAGCAATCCTTGTCTTATATGCTTTTATCCTCTCTCCCATTTTTTCAGCCACAATAGGCATTGCATTCCCTTTCAAAATAATGATTGCCATCGTTTTATTAGGTATGTTAGGGTTCTTTTTGGGAATGCCTTTCCCTCTCGGGATCAACTATCTGTCGGAAAAAAACACCAACGATATTCCGTGGGCATGGGCTTTAAACGGTTATTTTTCAGTCATCAGCACCGTTTTGGCAACCATTATATCCGTTGAAGCGGGGTATCTTTTACTATTGCTAATAGCCGCCTTTACTTACATATTGGTAAGCATAGCCAATGTATGGATAAAAGCATGAAAGAACAATTCGATTTCGCGGGTATGCAATTTGCTAAAAAACCTTTTTATTTCTTTGAAGACGATTTTCTTCTTTTCTTTCCTCCTTTGGTCTTATTTTTATCGGACTCAGCAATAATCTTACGACAGTCGTCAAGCGATAGTTCCTCCGGATTCAATCCTTTGGGAATTTTGTAATTTTTTTTATTGAAAGCAATATATGGTCCGTAGCGTCCTTTTAAAACCTGAAGATCGGGTTCTTCGGGGAACGTTTTAATTATCTTTTCTTTTTCTTCTTTTTCTTTCGCCTCGATAAGGGCAATAGCCTCTTCGGCCGTAATTTCCAGTGGGTCGGCATCTTTGGGTAAGGAAACAAATTTGTTGCCGTAACGAATATAAGGGCCAAAACGACCTATTCCCACCACCATCTCTTTTCCGCGGAATTCACCCAAATTGCGCGGCAACTCAAACAACTTCAATGCTTCTTCAAGAGTAATGGTTTCAATGGATTGCGACCTCTGTAAGGGGGCAAACAAGGGTTTCTCCTCCTCTTCGGCTGTTCCAATTTGAGCTAATGCTCCATAACGTCCAATTTTAACTGACACTTGGCGACCGGTTTTGGGATCGACTCCTAATACTCGCTCACCCGCTTTACGTTTGGTACGCATATTAATCGTCTTCTCCACTGTAGGATGAAAAGTCGCATAAAAATCGGCTATCGATTTATTCCACTGCATCTTGCCTTCGGCAATTTTATCGAAATCTTTTTCCACCTTGGCAGTAAAGTTGTAATCCACAATATCGGGAAAATATTCGACAAGAAAATCGTTCACTACCATCCCTATATCGGTAGGAATAAGCTTATTTTTATCGGCTCCGGCAATTTCTTTTTTTTCCGTATCTTTTATTTTCCCATTTTTTAAAGTAATAACAGTATAGGCACGTTGTTCGCCCTCCACATTCCCTTTTTCCACATAACCTCTTTGTTGAATGGTAGATATAGTAGGAGCATAAGTAGAGGGACGTCCAATACCCAATTCTTCCATTTTTCGTACCAAAGAAGCTTCCGTATATCGGGGTGGACGCTGTGTATAACGCTCAGTGGCAGTTGTCTCTCTCATGAACAGTTTCTCGCCTTGCTTTACGGGAGGAAGGATAGCGCCCTCATTTTCTGTCTCTTCATCATCTGTCCCTTCGCGATACACCCGTAAAAATCCATCGAATTTGATCACTTCACCGGAAGCAACAAATTTGCCTTCCACATCTGAAGCGCTGATGGTAGCGGTGGTTTTTTCCAACTTAGCATCTGCCATTTGCGATGCAATGGTACGCTTCCAGATTAGGTCATATAACCGCTTTTCCTGCGATGTTCCGCTAATTTCGCGTTCACTGAGATAAGTAGGACGAATAGCTTCGTGTGCTTCCTGTGCCCCTTTCGATTTTGTGGTGTATTTTCGCGCTTTCGAATACGCTTCGCCATACATTTCGGCAATCTCTTTCTTTGCTGCCTGAACGGCCAATGACGACAAGTTGACAGAATCGGTACGCATATAGGTAATTTTCCCCGACTCATACAATCGCTGCGCTATCATCATGGTTTGCGCTACCGAAAAACCCAACTTTCGCGATGCTTCCTGCTGCAAAGTGGAAGTAGTGAACGGAGGTGCCGGCGATTTTTTGACCGGCTTAACCGTAATATCCTCCACGGTGAAATCAGCAGATTTAAGCTTATCCAGTAAGGCCCATGCCTCTTCTTTGGTTTTTAGACGCTTATTATATTCTGCTTTTATCTCATATACTTTACCGTCCTCTTCCTTCGAAAAGATGGCCACTATACGATACGATGCTTCCGGCTTAAAATGTTGAATCTCGCGTTCACGCTCCACAATAAGCCTAACGGCCACCGACTGCACCCTACCGGCAGAAAGAGCCGGTTTGATTTTTCGCCACAAGACAGGCGAAAGCTCAAAACCTACAATCCGATCCAATACACGGCGGGCTTGCTGCGCATCCACTAAATTCTTATCAATGCTGCGCGGGTTCTCGATTGCTTCCTGAATGGCCGGTTTTGTAATTTCGTGAAACACGATGCGCTTCGTATCTTTCTCTTCCAATTCAAGCACATCATACAAATGCCATGCAATGGCCTCCCCTTCCCGGTCTTCATCAGAAGCCAGCCAAACTGTATCGGCCTCTTTTGCCGCAGCTTTAAGCTCGGAAACTATTTTCTTTTTATCGTCCGGTATCTCATATATAGGTGCAAAATTGTTCTCTATATCAATACTGAAATCTTTTTTTTTCAAATCGCGGATATGCCCGTAGCTCGACATAACCCGATAGTCTTTTCCAAGGAATTTTTCAATAGTTTTTGCTTTTGCAGGTGATTCAACGATAACCAAATTTTTCCTCATTCTGTACTTTTCTCCTTATATATTTCGTATTTAAATTATCTTTCGCATGCAAAAGTAGCAATTTTGTGTCATCAACAAGTAATTTTTTACAAATTAGTTGCTTTTTGACAGGATAAAGGCATATTCTTCCCAATAAACGATTTTACAATTCAACCCGCGTAAGTTCAGCAT
>CAYUIY010000060.1:0-12384 GCA_964444915.1 uncultured Dysgonomonadaceae bacterium | reverse complement strand
GGCAGAATTTACAGTGTAGGTCATGAAGGGGCGAGATGCTTCTTCATCGGGACGATTGACGGAAAGGGTAGGGTAAGACACTTCACGGGGCAATTCCGGCCATGTTTGACGAATAATGGATGAAGCTTCGAATCGGGCAATATCAATCGGCGTATGTTTATCCAGTTCAATGGTGATTCTGCCCCAGCCGTTGCCCGATGTGGAATACATATTTTTTATTCCTTTTATTCGTGCCAACATGGCTTCGAGTTTTGAAGTTGCCTCCATTTCCACCACGCGGGCAGCATTATTGGGCATCGCGAAATTTATCGTAATGCTTGGCAAAGAGCGAGAAGGGGACAGCTTTACAGGCAAAAACGGTATAAGCGATATCCCTATCAGAGCCGCTGCTATAAACAGAACGATGACGGCAAATGACGATATGTTCCTTTTATTCGACAAAACAAATGAATTTAATTATAAATGGATCCCCAGTCGAACGAAGAGATGATCGGCATTTTCTTCTCAAAATCATACAACGTAAGTTTTCGTATTTTGAAATAGCTCTGCCAGTAATTTTTCAAAGCCGAAATATAATTTCGTTGCGCTTCTTGTCGTCTGGTGGTCGAAAGTGTCAGGCTGTTTATATCGGCTTTGCCGATAATAAATCGCTCCTTGGTTTGATCATACGCCAGTTTTGCCAGTTCCAGAGCTTCCTCCGCACTGTGAATGAGCTGTTGTTGAACCGTAAAATCTCCCACTGTCATGATGACATCCTCTTCCAATCGTATTTCGTTTTCCTGCGTAGTGAGTTTGGTGATGTTCAGGTTATTTTTTGCCATGTTGTGTTTCCCTTTTCGCACACCCCAGTCAACAAGCGGAATGGATAAGGTTAGCGAAACAATATCCTGTTGAAGGGGCTCCTGATATACTTTCCGGAAACTTTCCGCAACCTGATTGAACCCTATGCTTGCCGATAATCCGGCATTAAAGAAGGCTTCTATTTTTGTTTTTTCCAACGTTTGTTCCGATTGCAGGATTTGCTGTTTGGATTCCAGATATTGCGGATTATTATCTTTGGCGTACATCAAGGCATCATCTACCGTGATGAACATTTCTTTGGGATAATCCGGAAGGTTGAGTTTAATCGTAGTGTTCTTGTCGAGATTGAGGTAGGCAGCAAGAGCGAACATTGCCCGTTTGAGATCGATTTCGGCATTTTGCAGACTGTTCTGCGCATTTACCCGGTCCAATTTTAAAGTCAGCAGATCGGCCCTGTCGATGGAAGCAATTTTGAATTTTTCTTCCCCTATGCGATACAGGGTATCTGAATTGGCCAAATTTTCTTTCGCCAGCTCATACTCCGCTTGTGCCATGGCAAGATCGAAAAAATAGGCACTGGCCGTTTCGGCGGTTTGTTCCAACTGATAAATGAGTTCCTTTTGTGCTTTTTCGTATTTTATGGGCGCAATCCTTTTTTCCCATTTGAAGGGATTGTAACCGATCAGATCCTGCCGGTAACCCACACGGATAGGAACGCTGGTAAATTGGCTGTATGTCTGTTCCCCGAAATTGCGGATATATCCCAACTCCGAATCGATAAAGAAGGTACCGCCCGTAAGGTCAAGATTTTGTTGGATTGCCAAGTTTCCATAACTGTATAGCGATTGCTGACGGCGGTAAATATCGATATTTTGTTCGGAATCGTATCGACTCGTATAGTTTCTGTTATACCGTATGGGCGTCATATAAAGGGAGAGCGACGGCAACCGGTTCGCTCTGAATGTTCTGAATTCCCAATAGCTCGCCATATAGCTGTTTTTTGCCCGAAAAGCCGCTAACGAACTATCATTGGCTAATTCTACCGTTTGTTGTAAATTCAATTCGATGTATTTTTCCTGCGAATGAACATATCCTGTATAACTTACGATAAGAGCCGCTAAAAGTAAATAGTTGCGTTTCATGTCAATTTTATCTAATGGATTGTTTTTTCTTCCTCAACCCCTTTGTTGTAAATTTTCCAATAAACCAAGGGGATAATAAATACACTTACCAATGTGCCGATGATCATGGCGGTAATCATGGCAACGGCCAACGGTTTTTGCAGTTCAGATCCCATATCAAAAGTGAATAAGATCGGAATCATGGCAATAATAGAGGTCAGCGATGTCATCAAAATAGCCCGTAAACGCCTGATTCCTGCCGTATGAATAGCTTCCATTAAAGGCATTCCTTCTTTGCGTAGTTGATTAATCAAATCGATTTTTAAAATGGAATCATTGATAACTATACCAACCGAAACCACAATGCCGATAACACTCATCAGATTCAACGTGTTGCCCGTAAACCAGAGGACGAGTAATGCAAAGGCAATATCGATGGGTATTTCGGCCAGTACGATCAGCGGTTGCAGAAAATTTTCGAATTGGGAAGAAAGAATGAAATACATTAATAAAATGGAAACCAGCAGGATAACGACCAATTCATTCAGCATTTGTTTATTGGCAAAAAAATTACCCGAAAAAGACACATCCCACATGCCGTCTTTTTCGATTGTTTTTTCTGCTTTTTTCATAAGGATTTCGGGATTGTCCGTCCGATAATAATAGAAAGGAATGTATTCGCCGTTTTTCCCTGCAACGATGGTTTTAACATCCTCGCCCAGGGATACAGTTACAAGAGAGGCAAGGGGGACGCGTACGATTTGCCCTTTGTCTGCCGACGTTCCATACACCAGTGTTTTTTGCAGTACATCTTGAATGGTTTGTTGTTTACCGGATACCGAAATTGGCAGGTATTGCTGGAAAGAACGCAAGGTGGCAATCTGATTATCGTGAAAAGCCGTTTTCAATGTTTGATATACATTATTTTGGTCCACCCCATACAACACTAATTTTTCTCTATCGGGCATGATGATGTATTGTTGTTCAAAAGGAATATTTTCTGTTGGTTCTCCGGTAATTTCTTGCAATTTGGCTCCGATCGTCCGGATTGAAGTCGGATCGGGGGTCAATTCCTTGTTTTGAAGATAGAGTTCTGCAATCACCTCTGCTTCCCCTGTATCGAATATTTTCTCGAACACGTTTTCGGGAGGAGAAAAGGTGATCACTGCATCGGGATAATGTTGATTTAGCCAATGGGAAAGTTGCTTTTCAAGCGGATCGATTTGGGAAGACTTTTCTGTCTTGAAATACAATTGCGCTTCCGTAATGGTCAGTTCGTTATCTTTTTCCAGCAGATATTGTCTTTGTCCTACATAACATGCATTTTCCGAGGCCTGATTTTTCACGGACTGCAACATTTCCGAAATGCGACGGGCATTTTCGTCCACGTGGATGTTTTCGTTCCATTCTACCATTGCAATGGTTTCCACGTAATCCAAATGAGGCATCGAAGATTTGGGCATTACGGTAAAAAGCAACACGCACAGCGGAATAGAAACAATCAGCAACAGATAAAATAACGTTTTATTTCTGAAAACATATGCAAGACCCTTGTCATAAAGCGGAAAAATGACGCCATCTATTTTTTGTTGAGTCTTTGCGAAAAAACCGCTGATGTTCTTTTTTGTGAACGTTTTTCCGTAAGCCACTTTATATAAAACAGGGAGCAAAATGATGCCCGTTATATAGGAAATAAGCATTCCGACGGTTACCGCAAAAGCTTCGGCCGCAAAAATAGCTCCGGCAATGCCGCTCATAAATACCAGTGGTAAAAAGACGGCTACGGTTGTCAAGGTGGAACTCAAAATGGGTAAAATAACCTCTGTGGTACCTTTTTCGCATGCATCATCCAACGCATATCCCTGTTTTCGGTACTGCGTAATAATATCGGTAACCACAATGGAGCTGTCGATCATATTCCCCAATGCAAGGATCAATCCCGAAAGGGTAATGATATTCATGGACTGACCGAAAATAAAAAAGAAAATGAAGGTGGTTATGAGCGCAGTGGTCATGCTGATGCCGATGATAAACGGCGATCGGGCATCTCCTAAAAACAAGATGGCAACCATAAAAACCAGCAAAAACCCCAGCAGGAGATTCTGTTGCAGATTAGAGATGGTATAATCCAGCAATTCGGTTTGATTGCGATTAACCGTATATTCAATATCGGGATAGCTTCTTTCGAGATCTTTCAGAGTGGTATCCAACGATTTTCTCAGGTTCTTTATAGTCTCATCCGCTTGCTTGATGATTCCGATGGTAATAGCCCGTTTTCCGTTGACCATGGACATTCCCGTTTCCGATTGACGCACCACATCTATCTTTGCCAGGTCGTTGAGTTGAAAAATACGGTCGTTCTTTTTCAGATAGATATTGCGTACATCTTCCGGCGTACGCAATAGCGACGAGAACTTGATGTTGTATTCGTAATAGCCGTCGCGCACGGTCATGCTTCCGGGTTCTATATTATTGGCCGAAAGTACGTTTTCGATATCGTTTAAAGTGATGGAAGCCGATTCCATTTTATTGAAATCGGGAACAAGTTGAAGGTGTTTGTACATGAGTCCCGTCATGTCGGCCATCGCCACTTCGGGCAACTGTTCGATGCGACGTTTTACCACATTATCGGCAAATTCCGATAACGCAAGAAATTTTTGTTCATTGGTTTGTTCATAAGGTACATCGTCTTTCAAACTGAGGTTAAGGTAAAATACAGGTAAATCGGTTGCACTGGCTTTGATGACTCTCGGACGTCGGAAATCGCGCGGAAGACTGTTCATCGCGGCGTCGATTTTTTCATTGACCTCGATAAAAGCCAGATCGGTATTGGTTCCGTAATCAAATTTCAGGCGGATAATGGCGTAACCGTCACGCGTTTCACTTTTGATATCCCGCAATTTCCCAACCTGCATAAGTTGGCGACGAATGGGTTTAACGGCCGTATTTTCCAATTCCCTTGCCGATGTGTTTTCTCCGGTTACCTGAATCGTGATTTCCGGAATGGCTATATCCGGCAATAAGGATACCGGCAAGGTAAAGTAGGTAATGATCCCCAATATGACGCATGCCAGAAAAAGCATCAGAATGGATACGGGACGTTGTAGAACAGCTTTTATCATGATTAATCTTCGATAACGATTACGGGAGATTCATGCGCCAGATTGACATTGCCGCTGATAATAACCTGATCGCCTTCTTTCAACGTTTCGCTTGTGATGGTATATTCGGTAGCATTTTCCAATCCGGTTTGCACGTAATTCCATATCGCTTTGCCGTCTTTCACGGTAAACACCACCTGTTTTCCCGTCCGCAACACCACCGCAGTTTTAGGTACCACCCATTGTTTTCCGACCGGTCTGAAAATACTTACTTTCACATTCATTCCCTCAAACAGTTGGGGGTGGTAATCGAGCGATGCTTTCACCTGCACCATCCCGTTTTCATCGACCATCGGATTTATCTCGTTGATATGGCCGTTCACGGTTATGTCGGGCATGGAAAAGGGAGTCGTTTTTATTTTGTTTCCCACCTTAATATATTGCAGTTCGTTTTCCAATACGGGAAAAGTAACTTCCATGTTGCGGGTATCGATGATGTTGCAAAATACTTCGGATGGTGAAGAAAGCATGTTTGTCTTGGCAAACAGGTTAGCCACAACACCGCCTATGGGTGCAACGAGGGTAGCCTGTTTCAAGTCATACACGGCCATATCGTATTGGGTTTGAGCCGTATTGTAGCCGCTTTTTATTTTAGCCAGTTCATCTACCTCTTTCGGTACGGCCGCCAGATTATCCAGTAAATACCCCTGACCGATTAGGATATCTTGGTATTCCAGTTTACTGCGATCCAGCGCATCTTTTGCCTGATTAACCCGATTGGTAAGCGCATACGTATCGAGTGCGGCAATGCGCTGTCCACTGGTTACGCGATCACCATTTTTCACGAAGATGTGCGAGATGATTTCCGATGTTAGGAATTTCAATTCGGCAAGAGATTGGGCCGCTATTTTTCCGTTGCTGACCAGTTCATGCTCAAAATTTTTGGAGGTAAGGGTCATTACGGTTACTTCGGCCGGTTTATCGGGTAAGAGTTCCTGAACGGTTTCTTCCGGTTCGTCTTTTTTACTGCTGCTGCATGATAGCAGACCAAAAGAAACGGAAATTGCAAAAGCTATCAAAACAATACGGTTCATGTCATTTTCAAAAGTTTATGGCAAATATAGAAATTTTTATCTGATTCTCTTCATTATACGATTCCATCTTAATTTACCGGAATAAGGATCGACGGATTTCCGGATCAACCATGCCTTACCCACAATAAGATCATCGGGAAGCAATCCCCAATAACGGGAGTCTTGTGAATTGATCACTTTATCTCCCGCCATAAAATAGTAATGATGCAAAAAAGTATAGGTTGACAATGGTTTTTTGTTCTCCCACAACGTATCGTTCCTGAATTCCAGAAAACAGCCTTTCTCCCATTCGATAATTTTTTTGTATAATAACGAATTTGTCCTGTCGAGAACCACTCGATCTCCTTTTTTGGGAATATACAAAGGACCGAAATTTTTTATATTCCAGTTTAAAACGGAATCGCCGGGGAAAGCGCGATATACCCCTTCAGGCAACATTTCCTTTGTTATCCGGCTTAAAGCGACTTCTTCATCATAGTTGCCTAATCGTTTGGCAGTATCGGAGTTGACGATATAAATGCCGTTAACGATTCGTAACGTATCACCCGGTATCCCGATACACCGTTTAATGAAATATTTGGACATATCCATTTCGATTTTATTCCATGAGTGGGGATGAGGCATATGAAAAACAACGACATCGTTATTTTTAATTTTCGTGTATCCCGGAACGCGTCTGACGGTTACCGGTTTTCCTTCCACCGCATCAAAAATGTCAAACAAACGGGCGCCGTAAGCCAACTTATTCACCAGGATATAATCGCCCGGCACAATTTCAGGCTCCATGGAATCTGTCGGTATCCTGTACGATCCCACAACAAATATACGCAATAAGAGGATACTGAATACGACAATGGACGAATAATAGAAAACATTCAGTAAAACTTGTCCTGTTTTTCGGATTATGCCCCGATGCCTGATCATAAAATCACTCCTTTTTCTTTCAATATGGTTTTCACTTCGGCTCTCATTTCTTCAATTGCGGGAGAATGAACTTTAGGCTCTTTTTCAAGTACGGCAATGGCCGCCTTCCGCATCTTAACGGGTTGGTAATTTGCAGGATCGGCATACAATTTGGTGAGCAAGTAATAGGGATAAATCCTTTCCGGCAACAAATAGAGAGAATTTCTGTAACATTCTTCCGCTTCGCGATATTTTCCCATTTCGTGGTAATTACGCCCTTTCACGTTATAGAACATCGGGTCGGAACTTATTTCAAGGCCACGGATAAAAATACTGTCGGCTTTTTCCCGTTGTCCGGCTGCGTTCAACATAATTCCGTACTCAAAAACGAATTTCGGCTCGTAATTCAGCACAGGGTAAAGTGCTGCGTAATCGGTCGTCACGCTTTCGTATGCTTTCACGGTGTAAAGAGGCTGGAGTTTCTTCCATTCTTTTTTTGCCTGAAAAAATACTTTTTGCCGTGAAGCGCATATAACAGAAACGAAACACAAAGCTCCTAGTAACAGGACGGAGAGGACTGTTTTTTTCGATCCGTAATGATATGTCCGGGCTTTTTTACTGCCTGATCCGGCTGTGCAAATAGTACCTAATAATACCCAAACAATAGGAAACTGCCACAACTGATAGGGATAGGAAGCAAAAGCGAATACCGATAAAGTTACGAAACTGCCTGTTGCACCAACCTGTTTGTTCCGGATACCTTCTTTGATGATCAGGAACGAAAGTAAAAGAAAAAGGATAAAGCCGAATAGCCCCTGTTCTAGGAATATCTGCAAATATTCATTGAAGGCATATTCAGGACTTCCCGCTACTAATTTTTCGGTTTCGTTTGCTCTTTCACTTTTAAAATATTCTATTTGTGCTTTTGCATAAGCGGTAGGAAATCCGCCCAACCCGGTTCCTTTCATGGGGGAATCCTGTATAGCCAATGTAGTGATCTTCCACATGAACAGTCGCCCATCTGCTGAATCTTTTTTGAGATGATAAATGCCATAAGCAGCTACAAACAGAAACAGACTTAGCATGGTTGCGCCAAGGATACATTGTCTTCTACGGCGTTTCCAAAATAGGCGTAACTTTACAATAATACGTTTGTCTGACAGCAATACGACCGCACATCCTCCTATTGCCGCAATCCATGCCGTACGGCTCAATGTAGCGGGAAACACCATCAGGCAAACCATTCCGGCGAAAAGGAAAAGATAAGCGGTATATTTGTTTTTATATCTATATGTCAACCAATAATATAGTGCCAAGGGAAACATTAATGCAATAAAACCTCCGTACGGGCCTGGATTGAAAAATGAACCGGTGGTTTTAAAAAGAACATGTTTTGAAGGAAAATAATCGTATAACTGTCCCAGTCCCCATATAGCTTCAACTGCTCCCCAAACCAACAGCCCGATTAATATAAACGCTTTAAATTTAGGAAAAAACCGGTACGTGATTTTTAAGATAAACCAAAGGAGCACCATTTGAATAAAAAACAGGAAAAACTCAGGGGAAAGATTCTTTCCGTATTGATACGTTGTCAATACTATACCCGTGAATAACAATATTATTATATCACTTATTATAGATCTATTTATTTTATTTTGTAGACACATTAAAGTTGTGTCGGGAATAATATTTTAATACAATTTACCCTCTTTAAACTATATTCACAGAAAAACCGGCTTGCCCTCTTCTATCATAAAAGGTCTTTCCTGGACTCCCCCTGAATGATTTTTCAGATAATAAAGACATCCCCTAGGAATACTTTCATATCGCAAAGAATCCGAAGAAGCAATCTGAACCCCCATGGAACTCCACCCTGTTCGATCACTCATAAACAGTTCATACTTATCTCCTTTTTTGATATAATTATCCTGATTCCGTGGTGAATATATGATCTCCGTTATTTTTTCAGGTTGTCCCAGATCAAGCCCTGCCCATCCGTCACTTGGGGTGTTATGATCAAAAGATGTTTCGGTTGAACCGTCAAACACGTTGGTAAACTCATGCGTGCCGCTATCTTGCCAACTTCCCGGCGTTCCGATAATTTTTCCCCGTAAAAGCAGGGTATCCGAGAGAAATTGAATTTCGGCAACATTACAGAAACTCTCTTCAGGGCCTTTATATCGTACATACCTGTATCTCTTTTCGGAAGATAGCGTGACATGATGGAACAGACGAAACGGCTTGTCCTTGATGATATGGAGCGTATCAGGATTTTTGAATTCAGGATTATCCGAAGCCTCAAAGATACCCCCGATCATCCGCTCCCTGAAATGGTTTTCACCTTCCAGCGAAAACTTTGAGTATAAGATGAAAGGTTTGTCCTCTTTTCTTTCGTGAATTCTGAATGCATTTATTTTTTTTGTTTGGTTGTGAACTATAAACGGATCCGTTATGAATACAAGTTTGCCGTTTTTGTAGGTTGCAACCCTGAAAGTACATCCAGCTTCGATATTATTGAACGTAATGGTACCTTTCTTATATATATCGGTCCAATCTACCGGTATCCAATCCATTCTTGATGGTGCACAAAGATAAAAGATTGTTGAGTTTTTTGGTCTATCCCTATATATTAGCTTTTTAGGGATGGACAAATCCATCAAATAGTTTGAATATAAATCTGTAACATCGTGGAATCTATAATTGTATTGAGAGAATTCTCCGGGGATTGATCCTGATTTTTTTTCGAGTATATTAAACTGGACGGCGTTTCTGGAAAAAGTCCTGCGGTATACTTTTGGTTTTGTTGAACTCCGGTTGTTTTCCCTACCGGAGACATACGTGATGTCTCCAAAATAATCAATTACAAAATATTCATTTTTTTTATTTTTCAATGATACCCATGAATGTCCTACATTATCATTCCCCCTGATAGGCATGTAATCTATGGTACAAGGAATTCCAAACGCTCTTAACAGGAACAGGACAAATTGGTTGATGTTATCACAAGATCCGGTTAAATATTTTGCAGTAAAAGCATCCAGGCTAGGATAACCGGCGGGACTTGTCATGGTGAATCTTTCCGGACTCATCTTTTTTATGATATTACGCCGTAGCAAAATAGCAGCCTCAACCGGATCCTCTGCGGTGATACCTTCTATGAAAGTACCATATTCTTCCAGGTAGTTTTTTCTCCAGTTCGTCAATTTTTCGTTGCTTGTACGATAGGGTAAGATATATTCACAAAAGTCGTCGAAAGTCACATTTTTTCCCCATGGTTTTTCAGTCCATACTTTAAAGGCCAGATCGATATTTTCGCATAAAAAGGTTGAGTCGATCTCTTTGATATCAAACTTTAATGTAAGGGTTGATGTATTAAACGGACCATATACATTGTGTAAAGAATCGAGGATTTGATCGGGTGTTTTTTTGTCTTCTCCCAGTAATTTGAAATAGTCTGTATATTTTTCCAGCGCTTCTCCTTCATAATAATAGTAGCCCGGCATATTTTCTATAAGGAAGCATGCGGCTCTGTATTTTAGGCTGTCGGCCGGATCACTGGAATAACGCTTTAGTACCTTTTCTAATTCCGTCCTATTTTCTCCTGCCAATAGTAAGGCTTGCTCCAACTCATTTTGTTTTTTGCCAATGCAACTACAAAGCAGAATAAGAGAAAAGACTGAAAAGCGAATAATATATTTCATTTGTTATCAGAATTATTTTAATGCCACAGCACTTCGTTCTGTCGGTAGACAAAAGGGCTGGATCTGGAACGTTTGTTTCTGTCCAGTTGTCGCCAATATCCCGTAGCATATATTTTAGAAAATCCTGTTTCAATTATTCAACCGAGGTAGAAGGAATTCTACAAGAGTTGGTTCCGGTAAATGGGCTATCCCGTATAATTTTTTCCCATCATTAGACAATGCCATCCCATTTATTCTGCAACTTAATCGTAGTTTTGCTACCGCATTTCCGTCATGGTCAAAAACCAAAATTACATTGGACATGGATTTTTCCGTTTTATTAAAATTATATTCACTTAACAACTGATCCAAATATAACAAATAGATGAATTGATCATTCATTTTAAGATTTATGACCTGTCCATATGATTTATCTTTGTAATAAAGTATATCTCCATTTCTTACTGCATAGTATGCCTGATCATAGAAAAAACTCCACTTTTTTTCCATTGTACTATCTTTTAATTGGTAACAAGCCAGATATGGTAAATAAGCAGTAGCAAAAACCATTGTCCCATCGGATGCGGCAACTCGTCCTTGAAGGCGATTGACCGCAACCATTGGTGACACTTCTTCTGGAATAGGAGATTCTCCAAATCGGCATATTAATGTTAAGGTACTGTCAAATAAGGAAAAGAATTTATTCTCCCCTTCATATCGTATAGAAATATAATGCTCATCATCTAACCTTGCAAAATAGTAATCGTTTCGGAAAACTTTTTCATTTTCATTTTTCGTCTCAGCCTTTAAACGACGTGATTCAATAATAGATACATTTTGATTCTCATTGATTAATTGCATAATAGCCAATTCTCCTTTGTTTAATTCATTTAATCCAAAAGTATTGTCATGTGAATAGGTGAGTAAGGGTTGTAAAAATTCCCCCGGCCCATTTCCAATACTACCATAACCGTAAAGTTCTTTCATGTTTTGGGGAATGGAATATAACTTGCATAGGGGATCTTGTTGAATTGACACAAGGACTAAGAAAGAGTCAATCACGGTGATTCGTCCATGTTTAATAAATAATTCCGTATCGTATGCTGTATGTTTCAGAAAGTGTTCTTCCTTGAATTTTATAGTCCTATCCTGCTTATGGCTTGAATCACAACTCACGAATAGCATTACTGACAGTCCGATAACTATTTTATATATAATACCCATAATCAATTGAATAATAAAAGTAACAGAGGTACATAAAATATACTTGCCTCCGTAAATATGATAATTTACTTCTCAATTAATATATGCAATAATTTATGTACCCCCATGATTTAATCAGATTTTTGACTTATAGCCATCCAGGTTTTTTTTATGGTCCAATAAGCAATCTTCACCGTAACTTCCATCAGGGTAAATAACCAACTCACAACAAATGTCATAGGCCGGTTCACAATCTTCACGTCCTCCACTTTCTCCCTGTGCCAGCGCCTCCACATTACTCAATGCCAACAGAGAAAGATCGGCATTGCCATTCACACTTTTGCTCACTCCGTAGCCTGTGGCTACCAGGAGTGCAAGGGCAAATATGCCCGAAAGAATTTTTTTCTTCATAACGAAAAATTTTTAAATGATTAATATTAAGATATCCCTTCTTTTATGAAGGTTTATTGTTCCACCGTTC
>CAYUIY010000059.1:0-12640 GCA_964444915.1 uncultured Dysgonomonadaceae bacterium | reverse complement strand
GATTGTTTGTTCCATTATTATAGATAATTCGTTATTTTTGTGCCAAAATAAAAAAAATGAAACGTATATTTCTCATCGGTTACATGGGGGCAGGCAAAACAACAATCGGAAAGGAGCTGAGCAACGTTTTACAGCTTGACTTCATCGATTTGGACAAATATATACAAGACACACATCGAAAAAGTATCCATCAACTGTTTGAGGAAAAAGGAGAAGAAGGATTCAGAAACATCGAACGAAAAGCTTTACATGAAGTTTCGACTTTTGAAAATATTGTGATTTCATGCGGAGGAGGAACACCTTGTTTCTTCGATAATATGGAAGTGATGAACAAAGCAGGAACAACGATATACATTCAAGTTGAACCCGAAGAATTGGCCAACCGGCTCTTAGCATCAAAAACCATCAGGCCGCTTATTGCAGGAAAATCAAAAGAAGAATTAATTCCTTTTATCGATAAACAACTTCATGAAAGAGAACGTTATTACAATAAAGCAGATCTTGTGATTAAAAGCGACAAGCTGATAACCAAAAAACATCTGCATATTACAGTAAACCGAATAGCCGAACAATTGAAAACTCGGAACAAATGATTTACGAACCACTAAAAAATACTTCTTTTTGTGTGCACGAATTGCTGCAAAAAGTCGATAAGAAAAAAGCTTCGCTAATAATTGGCCTTCCAAAAGAAAATCAGTCGATAGAAAAACGATTGGCGCTTACTCCGGAAACAACGGCTTTATTGGTTGAAGAAGGGCATCGCGTGCTTATAGAAAAAGGAGCCGGACAAGGGATTAATTATTCCGATAATTCGTATGCCGACGCCGGTGCCGAGATTGTTGATACCCATAGAGAAATCATGCAGGCCGATCTGATCATCAAAATATCTCCTCCCCTCTTGGAAGAAGTGGAAATGATGAAACCCCGAACCACCGTGTTCTCATTCTTACAATTGTATCAACTGACTAAGTCCACACTGGAATTAATGTCTGAAAAAAGAATCAATGCACTGGCATATGAACTTATTTACGACAACACGGAAATGTCTCCTTTCGTAACATCCATGTCCGAAATCGAAGGCGCCTACTCAATCACTTTAGCGGCAGAGTTGCTCAGCAATGCACATGGAGGAAAAGGAATTCTTCTGGGAAGCATTCCCGGCATTTCGCCCACCGAAGTGGTCATTATTGGAGCCGGCGTAGCCGGAATAGTAGCCGCAAGGGCAGCAATGGCGCTAGGTGCGTTGGTAAAGGTGTTTGACGACGATATCGACAAACTTCGAAATATTCGACAAACTCTGGGGCAAACACTTTTTACATCCACCTTGCAGCCCAATGTTTTGAGAAACACCTTTCGCTCGGCTGATGTCGTAATCGGGGCCATGCAATACGTTAATAAAACCCACTTCTACCGTATTTCTACCGATTTGGTTCGTGAAATGAAAAAGGGGGCCATCATCATCGATTTGCGCATTGCTCAAGGGGGATGCTTTGAAACCACGATGGAAGCTTGTTTGCCCGATCATCCTTACATTTTCGAAAAATACGGCGTACTCCACTTTTGCGAACCCAACATCAGTTCACGTGTAGCACGAACGGCTTCTATCGCATTGAGCAATATTTTTTCTTCCCTCTTTACTTTTCTCGCCGATTTTGGTGGTTTAGACCAGTTTGCACGTCTCGATAGAGGATTCGCCGGTGGCTTTTATATGTATTCCGGAAGGATGGTCAACTCATACGTTGCAAACCACTTCAATCTGCCGGTGAACGATATCGGTTTATTTCTACCGGGATGCTGACCGAATTTTTCGCTGCAAAAAGTAAAACCAAATAGGAGAAACAATGCCTTTCATAATAGAAGACAGGCTGATAGCCCACCATACACCGGTTATGCCCATTTTCCCTGCCAAAAACACAGCCAGCGGAATACGCAGTGTGTTAAAAACGATACTGATGAATGCCGGAATGGTTGTTTTCCCTATCCCGTTGAACATCCCTTGCGTAGTAAGTTCCGACATCATAAATAATTGCGATATTCCCATTATGAACAGATACTGACCGCCGGCTTTATACGCTGCTTTTTCGGGAATGAAGAGAGCAAATATATTTTCACCTGCAAGCATAAAAGCAAGAGAAACAACTATTCCCAAAATACCCATCATAAACAGGGTGTAGTGATAAGCTTTCCATGCCCGATCCATACGACGGGCAGCATAATTTTGTGCCACGAAACTACCTAATGCCGTCGAAAAGCCCTGCGAAGTATTCCAAGTAATCCCTTCAATCTGACCGCCGGTCGTCTGGCTGGTAACACCCAAATGACCTCCATGTATCGATGCAATACGTGCAAGATTCATGCTGATGAAAGAAAAATACATATTCATGGCCGCAACAGGCAATCCGAGTTTCAAAATGTTACCCGTATATCTTTTATGAAGACGAACAAAAAAAGGAAATTTACCCAATAAACCGTTTTTCCTTTTTAAATGATAAACGAACAACATGGCTACAACAAATTGAGATATACATGTGGCTAACGCAGCCCCGGACGAGCCCAATGCCGTAAAAGGACCTATACCAAAAATAAAAACAGGGTCGAGAATGATGTTCAATACGAGTCCTATACCATTAAAATAAAACGGGATATCGCTCCTACCCAACCCAACATAAATGCCCGAAAAATTAAGAGTCAAAAAAGCAAAAGGTAAACCAAACGCCACAATTCGCAGATAATTCACGGCTTCTGCCGCAATATCACTCTGCAGCTTGAAAAAAGATACAAAAGGATGGGGAAAACCAATAAAAAGTAATGCAAAAGACACACCCAGCAAGATAGCAAGACTCGTGGTGTGCGATGCATAAATAACTGCTTGATCGATCCGTTTCGCGCCAACAGATTGCCCAATAGAAATTTCGGCACTCACCTTTGAAGTCAAGGCAAGCGAATTCATCATCCACATGATCATACCGATTGTCCCCACGGCAGCAACCGATCGGCTGCCAAGTCTGCCAATCCACATGATATCTACCAGATTATAAGTCATCTGGATAAAGCTAACCGCCATTAACGGCATAGCTAACGCAATGAGTTGACTGAAAATCTTCCCTTGCGTGAAATCGCGTATGTGTTCTGTACCTGACGACTTGCCCGACATGGAATCTGTTTTTTGCCAAAAGAAAAAGCGACCAATTTACTAGCCGCTTTTCTTTGAATGATTAAATGAGCGGAAGACGGGACTCAAACCCGCGACCCTCAGCTTGGAAGGCTGATGCTCTATCGACTGAGCTACTTCCGCAAAGTAGTAAAAAGTTGATGAATCAACAATTCCTCACTTCCGGTGAAAATATCCGTTGTGTGAAAACATCAATCTTCCCCCGGTGTTTTTGTGGGCAGTGATGGATTCGAACCACCGAAGGCTACGCCAGCTGAGTTACAGTCAGCTCCATTTGGCCACTCTGGAAACTGCCCATCTGTTGAAAACGATGCAAAGATAATACATTTCCTGCATTATTTGCAATATTTCCTAAGCCTGTTTTTTTCGCCCAACGTAAATTCAGCTAAATAAATCCATCCTACTTATAACAAATCTATTTTGCATAAAAATCGAAGCCTATTTTCTGTAGAATAAAAAGAATTTATCTAAATTTGAATTCACAACTTTTTCTAAATCATTCATCGTATGGAACAGAACTCCCTGAAACAATTTATATACCTGTCCATTACCGCCGCTGTAGCCACTATTCTGCTTAAATTTTGTGCTTTCTACCTCACCGGATCAATGGGGTTCTTTTCCGATGCATTGGAATCATTTGTCAATCTCATCGGAGCAATAATAGCACTGATTATGCTTCATATTTCGGCAAAACCTGCGGATAAGGAACATGAATATGGGCATACAAAAGCCGAGTATTTTTCGAGTGCAATTGAAGGTGCCCTCATTGTTCTTGCAGCATTAAGCATTATTCGTTCGGCCGTCCCTCGTATCATCGAACCTACTCCGTTGGAAAACCTAAATATCGGTCTGCTATTTTCTCTGGGAGCATCCCTGATCAATCTGGTTGTTGCGCTTATCCTTATCAAAAACGGTAAAAAAAGAAATTCGATCGTTCTCGAGGCCGATGGAAAACACCTGATGACCGATGTATGGACCTCAATAGGAGTCATTGCCGGAATTTTAGTAGTAAAACTGACAGGAATCTATATTTTAGACCCGATTATCGCTATTTTAGTGGCAATTAATATTATTTATACTGGATATCAACTCATTAGCCGATCGGCAAGCGGGTTAATGGATGCTTCCATTTCGGAAGAGGCCATGAAAAAAATAACAGCCTATCTGGACTCACTCAAAGAAAAAAATATTGACTACCATTCTTTGATGACACGACAAGCGGGGCAACGTATGTTTATCTCGGTACATTTACTTGTTCCCGGTTGGTGGACAGTAAAAAAAGGACATGATTATGCCGACCTTATTGAACAATCGATCGAAGATATGTTCGATGTGCCTGTAACTGTTTCCACGCATATCGAACCAATAGAAGACCCCGCATCCATGAACGACATAGGTATCTATCGGCAGAAAAAAAGTTAAATACAAAAATCAAATCGACGCGATTACCCCCAAAAAAAACCACCCCGTATTCGGAGTGGTTTTTTATTTCTATAAAAGAATTTCTATAAGGTGCATGAAAAAATTATGCGATTGCACTTCCGATAAGGAAAACGCCAGCTAATGCCACAATAGCATAAAGTTCGGGGAATACGGCCAAAATAAGCGTATTACCAAAAACATCATGCCCTTGACCTATTGCTGCAATACCATTTGCACATACCTGACCTTGACGAATGGCAGAAAGCAATCCCACCAATCCCATTGCCAAACCTGCACCAAACACGGCAGCAGCTTGAATGGAAGTAATTTCGGGAGTTAACACCCCAAAAATGTTCTGAAACATGAAATATCCGGCAAATCCATACAAACCTTGTGTACCGGGAAGAGCCGTTAATACCAAAAAATTGCCAAACTTACTGCTGTCTTTTTTTAATGCCCCTATGGCAGCATTTCCCGTCATGGTTACTCCATAAGAACTCCCAACACCGGAAAGCCCAATCATCAATGCTACGCCTATGTAAGCAAGAAGTAAATTAATGTCCATAATGTTAATCGTATTTTTTATTGTTAATAATTAAATTTCTATTCTTTATTTTCTAAACGGATTGTATTTTTTTCCTCCCCCTGTAAATTCAGCATTTTTATAAAATTCGACGAAAGTTAAACGCATGGGATGAACCACAGCTCCAAGAGTATCCATAAAAATGTTGATCGCATGTCCAATAACAAATATCACAATGGTCACAAGTGGCCCAATGATACTATCTTTAGGACTCATACCGGTTGCCAAACTATTAAAGACACTTGCCAGAATACCCCCGGATAATCCTAATGCAAACAAACGCACATAAGATAATACATCGCCGAGTAAACCGGTTGCCATGTTATAAATATCATACAACCCCAAGCCGAAATTCAAGAAAAGATTCTTTCCGGGAGAATTGAAAAAAAGAAACAATATGGCCGATCCCAACAAGATTACCTGATGCACAGTTCCCAACATAGGCAATGCAACAGGAAATAAATAAGCTATTACAAAACTCAACAAAAAGATAAACCAACCTACTGTCGCTAAGGCATGCTTGAAACCAAATTGTTTTGTTCGATTGATAATTTTCAGAAACATTCCAAACATAATCTGCACCACACCCAAAATAAGAGAGAGTTCAAACATTTGGTTATTATCAAAATAGACATGATTTTTCATGTTCTGAAAAAAAGGTATGTTGACTTCGTAAATATTGAATCCAAAAAAACCTCCCGTCAGCAAACCACAAACGACAGTAGAAGCTCCTAATACCTGTACCAACGAAAGCACATTTTTAAGAGTCGTGCCCAACGATTTTTTCTTCATCACTTTTACAATCGTTGCGGCTAAAAACAGAAACAAACCATAACCGATATCGCCCAAAGATAAGCCGAAAAAAATCATATAAAACGGTGCAAAGAAAGGTGTCAGATCAAGCTCATTGTATTTAGGCAACATGTACATTTCGGTAATGGGCTCAAATAATTTTATGAACTTGTTGTTATCAAATTGAATAGGTACATCGTCTTCGGGTTGTGGATCTTCAATAATGTAATATACCTCCTGAAATTCCAAGTAATTACGAATATCTTGTTCATTGGATTCAGGAACCCATCCTTGCAATAACATAATTTTATTGTCGGCCACATGATCGGCACTCACATGCACACGTGTAAAACGAATTTCCGAATCAATTTCCTTTATCGCCGCTTCTAAAGATGGAAGATCGGCAGTCAAGCGTTTCAATTTTTCTTCGTTCTCTTGCAACTTTGCATTCAATTGGTCAATCATTCTGTTTAGTTGCTCAAGAGAAACCTCAGGCATTTTTACCGCCTCCAGATTTAGCTTTTGCGGTATATCCTGTTCTTTCGTTATGGTAATGAAATATGTTTTCGAATTTTTCGTCTCAATTACTATTGCGTTATAGAGATCTTCCCATTCGGGATTGTAGTCGCGGTTAGATACTACAAAGAAATGGATAAAATAACCGGCTCTTTCGAGGCGGGAAATGTTTTCGGGATCGAAATTCCCCCACGGAATCAATGCGTCGCGTTCTTTTTTGCTAATCTGCAATTGTTGCATTAAGGTGGCCGCATCCGCTTGAATTTTTTCGATTTCCTGTGGTAATCGATAACCCTTTTTAACATCTACGGGATTTGGCGGAAGAGGGTTCTTTTTATCCCGATATTTCTCAAGCATTTTCTTCGCCTCCGTAAGTTGCTTCCATTGCATGTAAAGCTTATCAAGCCGTTCGCTCTGGGCCTGATTCAGCTTATTTTCGACCACATGCACTACCCCAAGTTCACGAAGATCACGAAGAAACTGTTCATAATCTTTGTGATAGATGAGAAAAGTGAGCTTTTTCATTTTCGCTACCATCCTTCTTCCTCCTTCCTTTTTTCCAGACGAGCACGCATAATTTTTTGCGACGATTTGGAAAGATTTTCCTCATCTTCCAAATACCGCTTTATCTTACGAATAGCTTCCTCATATCCCGGAATTTGCACTTTCTCGAACAAATTCACTTTTTGTGTTGTTTTTTTCCGTGCATATTCCAATCGTTCTAACTTAATGGAATTGAAATCGCGACGAATCCCAATTTCGGCAAGGGTTTCAAGGGTATGTATACCATCAAGAAACCATTTAGGCTGATTGAAGATGCTGAAGCGTTTCATTTCAAACTCAACACGGTTGAGTATTGGAAATGCCACACCGGCAATCTTCTTTTTCGAGAGATCAACATCCTTTACTCTTACCAAAGTAGGATCAAATTCTGTCCACAAACCAATCATCTTTTCGTAAGACTTAATTTGTTCTTCTAGCTCTGCTTCCAGTTTTTCAACTTCTTTTTTGGCTTTTTTCACTTCCATACGTAAAGCAGTTTCTTTATTTTTCAACGTTGGAAGTGCACGTTCACGTATCTGCAGCTGTTTTTCCAACTGCTGGCACGAAGTTTTATTATATTGGAATTTTATAGCCATATTAATTTTTCCAGTACTTCTCTACCAATTCTTTCTTCACATTCACCTCTTCGGGTTTAAAATACTTAGAAAACAAACTCCACGTTCTATCCAGCATTTCCGTAGTATCTAAGTTCACATCGATAGCTAGAATAGTTCGTGAATACTCTTTTGCGAAAGCCAACGCTCGTTTATCGTATTCGGTGAGGTCGAAACCGTTCTCTAATTTTGTTTTTGCGTTTGCAGCATCCGAATACAAACGAACAGCAGCATTCATTACCTGGGGATGATCTTCACGAGTCTTTATTCCCTGAACAAGTTGTTTTAGTCGTGACAGCGAACGAAACGGATCAATGATCACTTTACCTACGTCCGTATCGCGACGCAAAAACAATTGCCCTTCTGTAATATAACCTGTATTATCGGGCACAGCATGTGTAATGTCGCCACCCGAGAGTGTTGTTACTGCAATAATGGTAATAGAACCTCCGGTAGCAAACTGTGCTGCCTTTTCGTATATTTTTGCCAGATCAGAATATAACGAACCGGGCATAGAATCTTTTGAAGGAATCTGATCCATACGATTAGAAACGATAGCCAACGCATCGGCATACGATGTCATATCCGACAGCAATACCAATACCTTTTCGTTCTTGTCTACTGCAAAATATTCAGCAGCCGTTAATGCCATATCGGGCACTAACAATCGTTCCACAGCCGGATCTTCGGTGGTGTTCATAAAACAAATAATATGATCCAGTACCCCTGCGTTGCTAAATGTATTTTTAAAGTACAAATAATCGTCGTTTGTCATCCCCATACCACCGAGAATAATTTTATCGGCTTGCGCACGCAACGCAACCGTTGCCATGACTTGGTTAAAAGGCTGATCGGGATCGGTAAAGAAAGGGATTTTCTGACCGGTTACCAATGTGTTGTTCAGATCAATACCGGGAATACCGGTTGCTATCAATTCGGATGGTTGTGCACGACGCACCGGATTTACCGATGGGCCTCCAATTTCGCGTTCTTCCCCTTCGGGAATAGGACCACCATCGATGGGTTCGCCATATGCATTAAAGAAACGACCAACCAACTGCTCTCCCACTCTCAACGTAGGCGCTTTACCTAAAAAAACAACTTCGGCATTGGTCGGAATTCCTTCAGTACCGCGAAATACCTGTAAAGAAACTTCGTCCCCAACAATTTTTATCACTTGCGCCAATCTTCCGTCAACGATAGCCATTTCGTCGTATCCCACCTGGGTTGCCCTCACCGAGCAAGTTGCTTTTGTTATCTGTGTAATTTTTGTATATATCTTTTGAAATGCTCTTGCCATACTGAAAAACTTTTAGCAATCAACTCCGTTAATTTTTTTATTCTTCTACTGTTTCTAGTGCTTTTGACTTTACTAACTCGTCAAGTTGTTTACGATAGTGTTGAAATTCTTCCGATAGAAATTCAGAATAATTCATTTGAAGACAAATATTGATCATCTTTTTGAAATAATCGGCCACTTCATTGAAATTGTCGAATTCAAATTCGGTACGACAAATCTCAATCATCATATCCACAATATATTTTTGACGTTCTATGGGTGTCACAGCATCAATAGGATCGAACGAATTTTGCTGAAGCAGAATGAAATCGATCAATTCCGATTTCCAAAAAACAACATGATAATCTACCGGCACGCCGTCATCACCCAAAATATTAATCTGCTCGGATACTTCTTTACCGCGCAACAATCGGGTTTTTAATTCGTTGATTTTCTCTATCCAGTCCGGAGAAATATGGGTAGAAACATATTCTTCAAATTCGGGATATTCCAAGTATTTCGAATAAGATTCTATCGGGCTGATAGCCGGATATCGCTTTTTATCGGCACGTTCTTGTTCCAATGCGTAAAAACAACGGGCTACCTTTTTTGTATTTTCCGTAACCGGTTCTTTGAGATTACCTCCGGCAGGGGATACGGTGCCAATGAAAGTAATGGAAGCTTCTTTACCATTATTGAGTATCACATATCCGGCTCGACCGTAAAAGTTAGAAATGATTGCCGACAAGTCCATCGGGAAAGCTTCGGGTCCCGGAAGTTCTTCCAATCGGTTACTCATTTCGCGCAATGCTTGTGCCCAACGCGAAGTAGAATCGGCCATCAATAACACTTTCAATCCCATCGATCGATAATATTCGCCAATGGCCATTGCAGTATAAACCGACGCCTCGCGCGCAGCAACCGGCATATTCGAAGTATTAGCCACAATAATAGTGCGTTCTATAAGTTTGCGACCCGTATGAGGATCAATAAGTTGAGGAAAATCGGTAAATATTTCAACCACTTCATTGGCACGTTCGCCACAAGCTGCAATCACTACAATATCGGCTTCTGCTTGACGCGAAATAGCATGCTGCAACACTGTTTTCCCCGTTCCAAAAGCACCGGGAATAAATCCGGTACCCCCTTCTACTATCGGATTCAACGCATCGATGATGCGGACACCGGTTTCGAGCAATTTATAAGGTCTTGGTTTTTCGCGATAGGCAGTCAATGGTATTTTCACCGGCCACTTTTGAACCATCGTAATTTCGGTTTCCTTTCCCTTAGGGTCTTCTACAACAGCAACGGTCTGATGGATAGTATATTTCCCTTCAGGGACAATACTCTTTACAGTGTATTCGCCGGTCATGACAAATGGAACCATAATTTTATGTGGTTGATGATTTTCTTCTACTTTTCCCAACCACGAACCTGCGGTGACTTTATCTCCCACCTTAGCAAGAGGTTCAAAATCCCACAACACATCCTCATCGAGCGGATAAGTATATTGCCCCCGCTTCAAAAATATTCCCTCCATTTTATCGAGATCGTTTTGCAGCCCATCGAGGTTACGCGACAGCAATCCCGGACCTAAAACCACTTCAAGCATGTGGCCGGCAAATTCTACGGGAGCCCCTACTTTCAAATTGCGTGTATTTTCAAAAACTTGAACATACACATTTTTCCCAATTACCTTAATCACCTCTGCCATTAATTTTGTCCCATCCAGGTCGATATAGGCAATTTCGTTTTGCGAAACAGGGTTATCGACTTCTACTACTACAAGGTTCGATACAATTCCCTTAACAATTCCTTTTGTTGGCATATTTTGTTTACTTTCTTTATTTCTTACTCTTTCTCTTTAGGTACCGATACTTCACTCTTTAAATCAGCAATTAACTGACGAAAAATACGTTCACCTTCTTCGGCATTCAGACTAACCCAACGTTCCAAAATCTGTAACTTGCATAAATAAGCAAAAATAAAATCGATATTAAAATAATCGAACACAGTATTTTCGTCAAGCCAATCCCAACGAAGTCTGTCGATTTTGCGTTCTCGTTCATAAATGTCCGTTTCCTCTGCTATACGTTGCAGCGTATCAAAATATTCAAGCTCACGGCTCAAACCAAAATCGCGCACGTTCGGATTTTCGCGAATGAGTCGCGCCACTTCATTATTCCCCACAATTACGCTATTAATGTCTAACCCGTATTTCCGGCAATAAATAGCTGCTAAGATATTACCAATGTTCAGGTTGAACTCAAACCATTTGGAAACGAGCTTGTTTTTTGATTCCCGTCCATAATCCATATAAAATTCCGACATAAGATCTTCCCATAACTTATTTTCGTCATGCGCACTCTCGTCGAGCCACAAACGAATGTAATCTTCAAAATAAGGAGGAATATCCGGATTTTGAATAGGATAATCGACTTCTATCGAATCAATGGCCTCTTTAATATCCTCTGCAGATATTTTCCCCTTGGCGTTCAATAAGGCATTTTTATCTTTTAAAAAAGTAATGAGATTTTCGTTGTCGTATTTCAGGAAATATTTATTGACCAGCTTTTTATCTTTAGGCGCCAGTACTTCTTCCAACATCTCTCTGAATTCGTCTACCGTAAAGGGAAGTTTTGTGGAATCGAAAAAAAGATCAGGTAGCCCCGCAACAAAACAGTAATATTGATTTTCAGCCATACGATTGTCTTTCTTTTGTCAGAACAAAAGTTCCCGTATCTGAGGACGCAAAAATTCTTTGAAATATTCGATAAACTCCTCTTCTCCAAATTTTACTTTATATGTACCGTCTTCGGGAGAAAGAACAAAACCTGTATTTATCCCGCTTACCGACTCAATTTTCAGCCCTTTTTCCAACAAACCTTTTGCGTTTGCGGCAATAAAATTTTTCAGTTCCTCAGCATCTTCAACACTAATAACGAGTTTTTCGTCTCTTGCCCAATTTTTAACCAACTCCAAAATAACTTTCTGCATAAACTCTTTATCTTCAAACGCAGCTTTTACGTTGGACTTGGCCAATTTATCCGTAACAAGATTGATAATTTCTGTTTTCAATGCCTCAATAGCTTGAGAAGCATAAAGTTTTAATTCGGCTTCGGTATTGCTTTTTAATTCTCTTGCTTCTTTTTCGGCCGCTGCAATAATCTCCTGTGCTTTCTTTTTTGCATCTTCCACAATCTGATTACTTAAGGCCTTGGCTTCGGAAATAATTTTTTCGGCTTCTTCTTTCCCTTTTTCTATTCCTTCGGAATAAAGTTTAGAGGTAAGTTCCTGAATTTTATCCATATATACGAGATTTATTTTTAGACAACTATTGATAATGGAAATTGGCTACATTTATAGCTATTGACAAAGGTATAAAACAAAAAAACAAAATAAGATTAATTCTTCTTAATTTTACCTGATTCAAAACATAAAGTATAAAAACAATTAAAATGGGGCAAAACAATTATTTATTATAAATATTCTTCGATTTTTCCACTGATTTGCATCAGCTATTTTTCGCAAAGTTTAGAAAGTAACCGGATTAAATTCTCCTCGGCATCAAGCATCTGTGTTATAAATCCCCGACGCATCAAAGCCTTCGGAGAAAAAAGTCGTGTTGTCTTAACAAAGTCGATCAAAAACTCAGCGTATAGAAAAAAAAAGCCTTCGCAGTGATGAAAAAACATCCTCGAAGGCTTTTTATATAATAC
>CAYUIY010000058.1:0-13054 GCA_964444915.1 uncultured Dysgonomonadaceae bacterium | reverse complement strand
AGTATAATTTTATTTTTAAATTAATAAGGATTTTGTTTAAAAATTTCAGGTTTTAATATAAACCATTTTTCAACTGCTTGAAAAGGAGTTTTTACATTTAGTTCTTTTCTCACTTCACCATGTCTTCTATACAACATATAAAGGTATGCGCCACTTCGAAGCGGCAACACTGCACAGGGCATTGGAAAAATGTCCGGAAAGCGGGATGTATAATGCAAAAGACTTCCTGATTCTTTGTGGGCGCATCGGAAAGAGAATACCGACAAGAAAAGCTACTTCTCGGTACGATGATCTTCCTGCAGCAGCAAAAGAGATACCGGAGAAAACAAGAATTACTCGATATGAATCATTATTCTCATGACACAGGCAGAAAACAGGAAAAGACTATTGTTCAAGGCTGAATCTTTCCTATATCCGGCAATTGTAGAGCTTATCGACATCGACTTCGTCGCCATCTCCCTTTTTCTTTTCGAATACTTCTGCACTATGTTCGATAAATTCCTGTTTCCATTTACTGATCATGAGAGGGTGCACTTCAAAACGCTTGGGCGACTCTCCCAAGCGATCCCCACTCTTTAAGCGCCTCGCTGGCTGCTTGAGCCTTAAAACCGGCTGAAAATTTTCTTCTTGTCGTTTTCATGATGCCACTAAATTAGCCATTTTTGTTTAACTTATTAACTAGTGGTCGTATTTTGGGGAGTACTATAATATTTTTTACCGGAATGAAAGAGGTAGTTAAAGCTTGTGTGAAATAATGAATTTTAGGCATTTTGTTTTTTCGTATCTCGCTTCTGCTATTGCTGTATGAGGCATTATAATTAATTATGAAATAATGCCCCAATTCCGTATTTATGGAAGGAGAAATTGTAAAAGAATTGGAGATAAAATCGGAAATAATACCTTGGTTTAGAACAATGGAATTATTTCGATTATAGTTCGCGAAAAATTTAACTTCCGAGTTAATAGCGTCGATGCTTTTTCCCAAAGAGAAATTAACACCCAGTGAATGCGAATTATTTGGGTATTCAATGCTTGCAGTATGGCTTAGTATTCCGTTGTATTGGACATCGTACAACAGGTTTTCCAATACCTGAACTGTGGCAACCTGTTTTGCATCAATGTTATTTGTGGCTATTCCGTATTTCCCTTGCAACAGGTCCAATCCTTCCACGTAAAATTTGCTGATTTCTTTGTTTTGATATAATATTTGTCCGGTAGAAAGTACCTGAATTCCGGGCAATTTCTTTAACACGTCGCCTATACTTCTATCTGTTTCGTCAAGAAAACTCGATACGTAATAGTTCAGCGTATCACCTGTTTGTCTTATTTTTGGAGCATCTACAATAACTTCTTTCAACTCAATTGCTTTCTCCTTCACCACAAATTCTACAAAACCAATATCGCTCTTGATGGACTTGGATTGGCTTTCAATGGTCATGGCACGAACGGACACCGTTACAGAATCGGGCATATCATTGCTTTTAAGTATAAAAGTTCCGTCTTCGTCAGTCATAGTATAGGTAAGTATCGACTGCGAACCGACTGGATACATAGTAACAGTTACGGTTGGTACCGGTTTCAGTGTTTCGCTGTCGAGCACTCGCCCCTTGATTTCTTTTTGTGCATGCAAGGAAAACGCACACATACCCATTAATAAAAGCAAGCTGCATCTCATCCTAATCATTTAAATTCTATTTAATGACCTCCATTTCAGGATAGATAATCGATTTTTTTTTGTGCGTCATATACAAATACCCATTATGGTAAAAGCTGACAACATCTTTACTTCGTTCTTTATCAACAAATTTATTGAACGTCTTTAAATCGCACTTTTCATAGTCCACCTTATCTCTAACAATTTCCGCATTTCCTTTATATTGTTGTAAGCCAACTGCCAAAAATTGAAACAGGCTATCATTGTCTGTTACTTTAAGAATAAGGCCGGGCAATCCGTAAAATTTCCATGGACCGTCATTCACGGGTATATCCATGGTAAACCAGGCGGTGTAATTGCGTCCCCCGTAGCTTACCACAGCCTTCTGACACAGATAACCAAAAATGCTATCGATTTCTTCGGTTATCTTCCAGTTATTAAATTCACTTATTTTTTGTTCACACATGATATTGTCAACAAAAGCATTATAAATGGATGTAACAGTTTGCGTTTTCCTGTTTTTGTAAATTTGAACAGGATCGCCGTTGTTTTCTTCTATGTAATCGCTGGTTGCATCGATGTATTCAATTACTTCATCCACCCAGCGATGGCTTGGGTCCATCTTTCTTGTTTTCAACGATCGCGCGATTCTTTGTTTTCGCGCTTTTTCCAGATTATCTTTATAATAGGGGTCCAAAAAAACAGATTGCGTATTACCGATAGCCAGCAGCAGCGTGTCAGTCACGATAACCGGCTTTCCGTGGTCGGTGGCTTTTTGTGAGAACTGATAATAAACGCCCCAATTGGCTTTTTCAAGCACTTCTTGTTGATCGGGTTTTAGTTTTATTCCGCCAATTTTTATTGAATCTATCGTATTCTGTCCAGAAACCATGAATGGAATTAATAATGTGGCGAATAAGAAAGTTATTCTAAAATATAGCTTTCTTATTAAGATTGCATTATTTGTGAGGATTATAAATTTCATAAGTGTCAAGTTTCACAAGGTTGTTGGTGGCAATTTGGATTTTCAATAGGCTTCAAATGTATGATTTTATTATTAAATTCAGAAGGATTTTGCTTAAAAATACAGTACTTCCCAAAAATAGGACCATTAGTTAAGTTAAACAAAAATGGCTAATTTAGTGGCCATTATGAAAACAACAAGAAGAAAATTTTCAGCCGGTTTTAAGGCTCAAGTAGCCATCGAGGCACTTAAAGAGGGAATCGCTTGGGAGAGTTAGCCAAGCGTTTTGAAGTGCACCCTGTCATGATCAGTAAATGGAAACAGGAATAAGAATTTCGTCAAATAGAATTCAACCTATTTTATTCTTCAAAGATTTCGATATTTTCAAATCCTTTATTAGGATCTGATTTATATAAAACGGCATTCCCATTAGTTATAAATCCCACAAATGCATTGTTTGATTTACTTTTGAGGAAATCATGATATTGCTTTAGGCTTTTACAAACCTCTAATCGATGATCAATTTCGAAACTAATCACTTCGTTGTTTGTTTGCAATCCTATTGCTTCAAAACTAAATAAACCGTCCTTACTATTAACTTTCATAATTAACCCAGGGAGACCATAAAATTTAAAAGGCCCGTCATTTAATGGAACGTCTTGCGTGAAAAACACTTCATATTCTCGCCCTCTAAAAAAAGTGGTTGCTTTTTGACAAAAATAACCTAGAATTCGACATGTATCCATACTTAATGCCCAATCCTGTGACAAATTTTCGGTTAACAAAACATAGACTCCTGATGTATTTCTATCTAATGTGTAAATCTCATTTTTGAATCGGTTTTTATAAATAATATACGAAATGCCATCGTCTGATTTTATTACTGTTCCATTAAATCTCTTTGCTCCTAAATGGTCAATATAAGGATCAGGGTCATTTTTTATTACCGACAATGATTTTATATTTTGCATTTCATTGTTTCTTATAGAATCTTTTTTATTAATTGAAGGATCGTAGTATTTTGACCATTTAGAACCAATGTCTAATGCCATTGTATCAACCTTAATTTTAGATATATCTTCAATATTCTTTTGTCTAAAAGAATATAAAACACGAATAATTATAGAATCTAAATTATTATCACCGGCTCTCTCATTTTTTAATAATTGAGCATGATTGTTTTGGCAAATTAAAAATGAGAATAAAAAAATAACAAAAAAACGAATAGATTTCATAGAGTTAATAATCTTTTTAGTTTAATAACCTGATAAATAATAGTTGTTATGTTAAGAACTATATGCTACTTCCCATTTTTCAGGACCACTTTTGGTCATTTCTTATTTGAATTTTTATCATAATTTCTGATGATAATGGGGTGTTAACATCCTCTCTTTTTAGGACAGTCTTTGATTAGACTGCTAAATTAGTGATTTATGTATACGAAGCATAGGAAAAAATCAAAGGGGCATAGGAAAATAAAGCTGCTATGCCCCTTTGATTACAGAATAATGATTAACAAGTTATTGAGTTATTTTTATTCCTTATCTTTCATGTTCGATTTTCCGTAACCTACAACCACTATTTCGCTTTGGATATTGCTGATTTTTTGTGAAGATTCGTCGTCCTGAAGGTAGAAATATGCCGAAAATTCAACGTTGGAATTTGCTTTGCCTCCTGTTTTTGCCAAGGCAATATCGGGAGGAAGCGCTTTTATTACCCGCATAACTTCAGCATCTAAAGAAGGATCTGCACCTTGGATAATTTTTACATTTGAAATTTCGCCTTTTTCGTTCACACTATATTTGGCTTTCACCAATCCCATTATCCCGTTTTCTTGCGCAATCACAGGATATCGGATATTTTCACTTATAAATTTGAAATACTTCGCTTCGGTATCGCTTATTTTTCCTTCTGCATTGTCTATGGAATTTTGGACGGGTTTACCCGACTGTTGCAATCTGAAAATGATGGGCAAAGTAAACCTCACATCTACGACTTTTCCCCTTTGCCTGCCCGGTACCCATTTAGGCATCGATTTAATTAGCCGAATGGCTTCTTCATCCAATGACGGATCAACACCTCGAACTACTTCCACATCCGTAATACTCCCGTCTTTTCCGACAATAAAACTGCAGATTACTCTTCCTTCAATACCCTTTTCCTGTGCTTCTTTCGGATAATGAATATTTTCGGAAAGATACTTCATTAGCGCTCCTTGTCCGCCGGGAAATTGAGGCATTTCTTCTACTACAACAAATATTTCGTCGTTGTCCGTTACCTTCTGCTGTTTCTCATCCTGCACCGTTTCTTCCTGTGAAGAAACACCTCCCGCATCCTTTTTCTGTACACAGTTTGTCATCATCAACAATACGGCAAGAGGCAGTATCATCAGGTATTTTGCCAGCTTCCGCTTTGGCGATTTGTTTTTATTCATCATCATAATTCGTTGTTTTAATTGTGAAACATTAAAATTATTTACTATCTGAACTGCAGTTTCGCGATAAGTCAGTCGTAAAAGGTGGTACTGGTAGTCGCGACTGTTTACGCCTTTACGTAAGATTTCGCTATCGGCCAGATATTCCAGATTGATGGCAATTTCTTTTTTCATTAACCACACGATCGGGTTCCACCAGAAAAAAATGCACAATGATTCCGCCAACAGGATATCCAGCGAATGCCACTGTTGTACGTGAATTTGCTCATGCATGAGGATTTGCTTCAATTCTTCTTCGGAATGAACTTCGGTATTGATAAAAATCCATCGGAAGAAAGAAAAAGGCATCATCTTCTCGGATAAATGGTAAACGTTCTGCGTGCCTATTCTTTTCGGAACGCTTTTATGTTTCATACGAAAGATGGTGATGAGCTGCCAAATAAAACGCACCAAGAAAAATGCCGTTCCCACCATCATGATAAAAAAGAAGATATTCTCCCCAAGAAGAGGGAAAAAATGATTTTCCGCAGAAGCATCTGTTGGTCCCGGAGCTATGGATGGTTGTCCGATAAGAACTTCTGCAGCATAGTTTTTTCTCAGGAAAGAAAAGATATTTCCCCCTACTTCGATGGTAAAAAGCGGGTAGACCAGCGAAAAAACAATTGCTGCAAAAAGGTAAAACCGTTTCAACCGCAGAAAAGTGTCTTTTCTCAACAATCCTACGTACATGAGGTAAAACATCGTTAATGCAATGTTTACTTTAACCAAGTAGATGAAAAGCGTTTCCATTTTTTCGAAAATTAAAAGTAGACGATTTATACATCCAAAGAATCCGCTCCCGCTTTATTCCCCTTTTTTTTCGATAAGACGAATAATTTCGGCCAGTTCCTCTTTCGTTATCTTTTGTTCTTTTGCAAAGAACGACACCAACTCCTTGTACGAATTATCGAAATAATTCCGTACTACTCCCGATAAAAAATGCTTTTTATAGGCAGCTTCGGTAATTTTCGGCTTAAACACCTTAACATTCCCAAATTTTCTTTTGGTCAGATATCCCTTGTTTTCCAATTTCTGAAAAATAGACGCCACTGTAGTGTAAGGCGGTTTAGGATCCTCCATTCTCTCCACCACATCTTTTATGGCACACTCGTTTAACTGCCAAATATGCAGCATCACCATTTCTTCCTGAGGGGTTAATCGTTCCATAATCAAATTATTATTCATATTATTAATGCTCTGTCTACATATATGATGTAAAGTTACGAATATTTCGTAAACAACAAACTATTTCCCATTTTTTTATAGTTAAATAATCACAAATTTCGATTTTGTCCCCGGATAACAAGTTCACCTGCTTTTTCGACTGTGGACCGGGTGAGAAATACATACCCAATAAAGAAAAAGAAACCGGATTTTTCCGGGTCAATCCGTTCATGACCAAGAAAAAAGTTTCGTTGCGTGCGCGTACAGAGCGATACCGCATTGCGACAGGTAGCCGGTCATTATGCCTACGACAACAATGTGGTTTCGGAAGATGAAATTACTTTGCGAGGGGGAGGAAACGAAGTGAACGAAGATTTGTTGCGCGAACTGAACGAAAGACTGGCCATGTCGGGCATTACGGTTATCGAAGCCCGCATCAATTACCTGGCTTATGCACCCGAAATTGCCGCCGTGATGCTTCGCCGTCAACAAGCCGAAGCCATCATATCGGCACGCGAAAAAATAGTAGAAGGCGCGGTAACCATGGTGAAAATGGCACTCAATCGTATCGAAGATGAAAATATCGTCAATTTGGATCCCGATAAAAAAGCGGCGATGGTGAGCAATTTGTTGGTTGTGCTGTGTGCCGACGAAGCGGTCCAACCGGTATTGAATACGGGATCGGAGCATATTCGCAAGTAATCACCTTAAGGAAAACCTGTTTCCGAAACATTCCCCTTCCGGAAATTATACTTGGCTAGCGTTCCATTTTTTTCCACTTAACGCGTAATTCTGTATTTGAGGAGTGATACATGATGATAATTCCTCAAGAATTACTACAATCATCATTTTTTTCAAACAGATTGACAAAAAACCTTTTAATATCCCGGATTTTGTGTCATGTATCGATTTTTATCCAATTCATTTTGCGGAATTGGCAATAATTGTTTATAGGCAGAGATATTCAATACTTCTTCGGCCAAATTATTGCGTTTGAGAAAAGCAAAATACGTGCCTGTTCCTTTTAATTCGGTTTGCCACAACGACAACATATGATCAATAAAATCTGTTGTGGATGAGATGGCTGCAGTTCCTCTGCTTTCAGCCATCTTATTGTAATAACTTATTGCATCACCGGCATTGCCAAGACGATAAGCACATTCTGCAGCCAGCATCATCACCTCGGAATATAAAAGAGTGGTAACAATATCCGTCGCTTCGATATAGCGACTGTAATCGCTTTGCGGGTCTTGTTTGAATGCATAGATAATTTCTTCACTCGTTGAAGACAAGGCATGTGCTCTCGAGTTACTGAGGGTATAATTGCCGCTTTGAATAATTTGTTGAAGAAGCGGATACGCCTTGTCGTATTCTCCAAGATACATGTACATTTTTGCCAGAATTGCTTTCGGAACATTGTTCGAATAAGGCAAATAGGACAAAAGTTCCGTCTCGTTGAAAGGAGTACCTTGAGCAGGCAATAACCGGATTCCTTTTTGAAGATCCTTTTCCAGTATAGCAAAAAGTTCCTCTATCTTCATTCGAGGAAGAAATATATTCATATAATCCTCAAAATTAGGACTTACAGCATATACCACATCACCCCACCACACAGCCATTTCGTAATAGAACATCGATTCCAATACGGCAAAAGAAGTATACAAGGAAGGTTCATGTTCCGAAATAAACTTCATGATTTGATTTAAAGAATGAATGGCCTGATAACTTTTTGCCCAAGCATCATGAACAAGAAGCATATTTGCATTCACTTGATGTTCATAGATCGGCTTCCAATCGGTTTTCGTACCATAAGAAAAACATTGTGTATATAGCGCATCAAAAATATGAAAATCGTTCATCGCATCTCTCCCTTTGGTGCAGCAACTCGCAAAAATATTGATTCCAGCCAAAGTAAATTCCAATGGTTTATTGAGATCTCCTTCCTGCACAAGCACCAGTCGGGAAGAGGTTTTGCCATCCATACTGTAAATAGTGAAAGTGGTATCGTTCATTATTCTTGATTCTGCCGGTTCAACACTCAATACAAGACGGTCTTTTTCGAAAGAAGCCGAACATTTGATGTGACCCCTTTTAATCAAAGGTTGTGCAAAATCAACATTGGGATTTGTAAGATTGGCTAAAATAGGTTGGGGAGTAAAAGGAATATTAGTCTCTATCTTCACTTCATACCCTCCCCCTGCTGCAGCCACACGAAGCGTATCGGTTTCGAAACGCAATATTCTTTCCTGATCGGGATCGCCCAATTCATTACCGGCAATTCCGTCACCATCCCAGTCGACATAATACCTCAAATCTTTTACTTCTACTGTTTTGCCCAACTCTTGATATCGTTCGATGATACTGTAGAGATACCGAAGTACAGGAAGTGTAGGAAGTGTAGGGTTCTCCGTATTAGGAGAGGGGTACGGTACCGGTGTAAAATTAGGTTGTGGGAAGGCGGATTGACAGATTTATTTATTCAGAAAAATCAGCCACTTCCAAGTAAGCGGGTCCCCCACCCCAACGCTCGGAGTATAGAGGAATATTTTTATCCGTTGATGGGGGTTGGCATCTAAATATTCGCGAGCTTTTAACAAATGCTGTACCGCAAGCCAAACATTTAAATAGTCCTCTTCCTCAAAATCAGGACTATCCGAATGTTGTATATTTTCAAATCCTTTTTCCGGAAGATATACATCTTGAGTAAGGGTACTTTCGAAATGATTTGCCGGTTCCAATTTTTCAGGGTAAATCATTTTTCCGGTTCCCATCCAATGGATGGTTCCTTCAAAAAGGAGTTCGTTAAGTTCTTTGTATATGAGTTTGACCCATCCGAAATCGCAGGGCGCTTTGTAATCACATCTAATTGTAAAATCATCTGTTTGTTTCGAGAAATTGAACGTTTTTCCCCCTTCAAATTTATGGGTAGTATAATCTACCTGAAGCAATAATACGTGATTAACGGCTTTTTTATCGGTCTCGTTGAGCAAATTCATTTCACTTGAATCGCAACCGAGCAGCACAATCGCCACGAATAAAAAAAGAGGTTTTGCTTTCATATTGGCTGTATTGAATGTGATGATACAAAGCTATATATAATTGACGATATTTAGCATAAAACGTTGCATGAAGTTTGGGAAAAAAAATTGAATAACAACAATTTGATTGTAAAAAAGATTGAAAATTAATTTTTATGTGTTTTATCTGTCTATTTTATATTAGCCCTCAAAAAAAAAACGAACAGTAAAAAATAATGGAAAAGAGAGAAAATTTCACATCAAAAATCAAGGCTGAAATTGTTTTATCCTTGTTGCGAGGGAAAGATCCGGAGCTGATCAGCCGGGAATACGGAGTCACTCTGGCCGAGATTAACCATTGGCGAGACCAATTAATCGAGAGTGGTACTGACGGGTTTAAGCGTAAGCCCGAGGATTCAAAACTCAGTGCCGCCGAGCGCAAGATCGGGCAAGAAGAAGCCTGAGGTTCAGCTTGTCCTCATTTCAAGTGGCTCAATGCCTCGAAGAAATGAAATGCCCAATCAAGGAATGATTAAAGGGGAAATTGCTATTCCTTTTGGCGAACAATCCTTTTATAAAGCTATTGATCTAGAACTTAGCGTGAAATGGGCCTCATTTAATTTAGGAGCTTCGACATCTACAGAACAAGGAGGACTTTATCTGTGGGGTGATGCCGCAAATATATGCTTTTCACTATAATGAAACAGCCTGTTATTCCAATGTAAGTTGGAATACAAATATTACAAAAATGGCAATCAGACCTATAAAAGAGTAATTCTTTGTTTGAAAAATTCATAAAAAGTAGCGAATAAGTTTTATTATAAACTATTTAAATCGGAGGCTGAAATAATTTCAATGCTTACGTCAATAATCAAACTGTTAAACCGGAATTGTTGATAATATGGTAAAAGTTTTTACAATTATTTATTTTTTACTTCATCGACGGTTCTATTTTGGGGAAAGTACTACACTGCTGTTTCTATCAATAAATAGCGAAAATTTCCGTTTTTTAAATCATTAATTTTTAATTCATTACTGCTATAATTTTATATTCAAACAAATTCTTTATCAGGAACAAAAATTTTTTATAAAAAAAACGGAAAAATATTGTTTTTTTAGAAAAAAATAATATTTTTGCAGAGTAAAGTACGCAGAGGCGTATTCTTAAGTGTAAAATAAAAAGCGTTTTAGATATTACCCCGATTGACAAATCTACCAAAGTTTACAAGATACAGGACTTTTGGTAGAGCCTGTCAATTGGTAAAGACTAATAGTTCCCACGCTTTTTTTATTAATATTAATACCGTGCTTGGGGAACAGCTACGGAAAATATAAATAGCTATGAACTGGTATATTAAAGTGCTACAGAATTATGCAACATTTAAAGGACGAGCAAGAAGAAGGGAATTTTGGATGTTTAATCTGTTTAATTTCATATTTATTCTTTGCGCAATATTAATTGACAATCTAACCGGACTGACTTTTGAAGACCAAGTTTTCGGCATTACTTATTTACTTTATTGTCTATTTATTTTTATACCATCCCTTGCGGTAACCGTTAGGAGATTACACGATGTAGGCAAAAGCGGATGGATGCTTCTCGTAGGATTAATCCCTTTAATTGGGGCGATTTGGTTGTTCATTCTCTATTGCACCGATTCCGAACCTAATACTAATGTTTATGGGGTTAATCCTAAAGCATAAATATGATAAAAAAATTATTATCAAATATTAGATTTATCTCCAGATGCAACCCTGGAAGAAATAAAAAAAGCATATAGATTATATGCTTCAAAATATCATCCTGATAAACATGGAGATGATCCTTTTTTTAATCTTTTAATCGTACCAGGAGGTATTGAAATGATTTAGTTAAGGAAGTAAATTCTTCCTTCCCAATTCTTTTAATCGTACCAGTAGGAATTGAACCGATATCACCACATGCTCGCATGTAATTTCGGAAGGTTTGATGCTATTGAGCAAATTTCCGCTCTCCACAAGTAACGAACCAATATGTTTAGGCGTTTTTGCCGGAGCCCATGGATTTTTTTTCGAACGATTTTTCTGTAAACCGTTCTTTAAAATATTCGGTTGCCGTTTCGGCCACAATATCAGGAACATTATCGAAGATTTGATCAGGAAGCTGTTCGAAATATTTTTCCAATTCGTCTATTGTCATGTGAGAATAAATTATATATTTGCTGTTAGTTTGCGATGCGGATAAGAAGTTGCCAATAACCTTCGGCGGAGGGACAACAACAGCCGGAAACGGCGTATCGCAGACAAGCCGAAAAACCCGGATTAAACGCCGGGTTTTTTATGAGCAATCTTCATCTGTATTTGTATTTGTTCGCAACACGTTTCCTCCTTTTAATCGCGCCAGAAGGAAAGGAATTGAAATGTTTGGGGTTGCATAATGCCAGCGAAGAATAACCCGGTTTCCTTAAGTGTCATAATAAAAGACAGTGTAGGAAGTGTAGGAAAGTGCAGGAAAGTGTGATTGGGAGCGGGTTTCGGATGCTTATCGAAGCGTAGGAAGTGTAGGAAAGCGTAGAAAAGTGGGCGACTTTCTACTTCGGAAAAACTAAGGTAATCGACATTGGGTTGACGTTATGGCGAAGAAAAAGGGGATTACGGCGTTGTCAAAAACTACCAGAATGTGTATTCGCTCAAATGTCGTGGCGTGAAAACGGGTATTACAACCGGATTTTGGACACGAAATATACGCTGCCGAGCAACAAAACAAGGAAGGAGATGCGGATGGAGTCGTTGATGAAGACGGAATCGGTGACGATGTTGTTTTTGTACACGTACCGGTAGCGCTCGAGAAGGATGGTATCGGCTTTCTGACGGACGAAGACGGAATCGTAACGGAAAACGGAGTCGCGGACAAGGTGGTCGCGGTGATGGATTTTCGCGGTTTCTGCCGGAATATATTGCACCGATTTACAGGAGGGGAAAAGAAGGGACAGACCCAAGAGGACTGCCATAACGCTTTTATTTTTCATTTGAGGGTAAGTTTGAGTGTACGACGATGGGAGTTTGAGTGTGAGTGTGTTAAAACGAATTTTGCGGCGTATGGCTGAGTTGATGCCGGAGGGCAAAGCCGGCTTCGACTTGACGGGTGTCGGCAGGTATGCCGTTTTCTACCCGACTCATGGCGGCGACGATGCGTTGGTATGCCGCACCGTCGGCGGCGGTGAGTGCTTTGTTTCGGGGATGCCCGACCATTTTTCGACGTTTGCAATGTAGCGTTCCGTGTTGTTTTCGGCAGGAAGTGCCCAACGGGTTATGATTTTTTCGATGGTGTTGCACCCTCGCGAAAGATAGGTTGCAAGGATGACAAAGGCGGCGCGGTAGCCGTAAGGTACGGATTATTTTTAATTGCCTGGCACGCCGCACTCCGAAAAACAAGTCGACAATTACGAACAGGAAAACGCAAGTATATAGCACGGCCAAAACAGAGAAAAGCCCGTCTAAATGGTTCCACTTTTCGTTTATTGCTGCGGAAATAAACAGTAATTTCATTTTATCGATTTTTAAAGAATTGTGCTAAAAAAATTTATATGGAAGGACATCATGTTGCCTTTATCCGAAGATGAATTTACAACTTAAAAAGGCGATGGATAGGGTTTTAGGGCTGTTTGCAGCAGGTTACTTTTTCTTGCCGATCGATAAAGTAAAAGTTTGTTTTGTTGGTGCAACATAACATTTCCTGTTTGCAGGCAAAATCGAGTAGGAGGAAAACGAAGTAGTTTTCTTCCTACTTTCGTTTTCCGACC
>CAYUIY010000057.1:0-13143 GCA_964444915.1 uncultured Dysgonomonadaceae bacterium | reverse complement strand
TTCAAGCCGGTGTACCTGTGATTTATAATTTGGAATGGATGGAAAATTCGCCCCTTGCACGAGCAGAATGGATAAAAATGATTGCGGCTTTTTTCGACAAAGAGGAAATGGCCGACAGCATTTTCAACCAAATCGAATGGCGCTATCTTTCGAAAAAAGAAAAAACGAAAGACATACAAAAAAGACATACCGTTATGGCAGGAGACAACTTTCAGGGCACATGGTACGTACCCGGTGGAAACAGTTTCAATGCCGCTCTTTTCCGCGATGCCGGTCTCAATTATTATTATAAAAACGACGAGCGAAGCGGCAGCATCGGACTCGACATAGAAACGGTTCTCACGCAATTTGGCAATGCCGAATACTGGTTTGGTTGTGCAGCCAAATCATACAAGGAGCTAGCAGAGAAAGACCCCAAATATCTGCTGTTTAAAGCAGTTAAAGAACAACACGTTTTCAACAACAACAACCGAACTACACCGTCGGGAGGAAACGATTATTTTGAGAGCGCCATTGCCCATCCCGACTTATTATTGTGTGACCTTATTAAAGCGGTATACCCCCATTTACTACCCCATTACACATTCACTTACATCAAAGAATTGGAATAACGCATTTTCGGATGAAACACAAAACACGACTCTTTGCTTTGTTGATGGTCATATTGGTTATCGTATTTATTGCCGATATTTTCACAGGAAACGCTCCCATTTCAATCAAAGACGGATGGAATGCCCTTTTCGGTACATCCGGAAATGCCATTATCGATGAAATCGTTGTTAATTATCGGCTTCCCAAAGCCATTACAGCCCTCCTCGCAGGATCTGCACTATCTGTAGCCGGTTTGCTTATGCAAACATTGTTTCGCAATCCATTGGCAGGTCCCGATGTACTCGGAGTAAGTGCAGGAGCAGGTCTTGGCGTAGCCTTGTTAACCACGCTGGGCGGATCGGCACTCTACTCTGTTGCGAGTTGGTTGGGAAGCATGGCACAAGTCGTCGCAGCCATTGCCGGAGCAATTCCGGTACTGCTGCTCATTCTGGGAGTATCTTCCCGAATTAACGATTCGGTAACCATTTTGGTATTGGGAATGATTTTTGGTTATGTAGCTAATGCCCTAATAACCATATTACAAAGCTTTGCCGACCCCGATTCGTTAAAAGTTTTCGTCATGTGGACGTTCGGTAGTTTGAGTGCAGTAACTTGGAACAAAATGCCGCTGTTGGCCATCCTGGTGATAACCGGGATTATTGCCGTATTTTTTCTTCAAAAACCGCTCAACAGTCTTCTTTTGGGAGAACAATATGCAGCAAGCATCGGGCTAAATATAAAACAAACACGTCGGATCATCCTTACCATTACGGCATTAATAACAGGTACAGTAACGGCATTCACGGGTCCTATCGCTTTTGTAGGTGTGGTTATCCCTCATTTTGCACGGGCACTCTTTGGAACCGTAAATCACAAAACCGTTATTCCCGCTACGCTCATATTGGGAAGCATCTTGATGGTAACGTGCGATATTATATCCCAAATTCCAATATCGAACCAAACACTTCCCATCAATGCTGTCACGGCTGTTTTTGGAGCACCTATGATTATATGGATCGTAGTCAAACGAAAAAGACTATAAAAACCGAAACCGGTCATTTTATTCAAAACCCATGACAATTCGTTTCATTTCGGTTTATTTTATATATATTTGCACAATTCTATATCAATCCATCAATCATCAGAAAAGATAAATTCTGAACTTATTTAGTATTTATAACACATGAAAAAAGTTTTTTTAATCACATTGGCTGCTATGACTTTATTTGCATGCAACAACGCTAAAAAAGCAGAAAAAGGAAGTATTTTTTATACCGATTACGACACTCCTTACGGCACTCCTCCTTTTGACCGGATCAGCGAGGATGATTTTCGCCCGGCATTTGCCTATGGCATGGAACAACACAGCAAAGAGATTGATTCTCTTGCCAACAATGCGGAAGCTCCTACTTATGAAAACACCATTGTGGCTTTGGACAACAGCGGAAAAATTCTCGAAAGAGTTTCGGCTGTGTTCTTCGCATTAGAAGGGGCAGACAAAACGGATACCATTGAACAAATTGCCATTGAAGTTTCACCAAAATTATCGGAACACAACGATAACATCTATCTCAACGAGAAACTTTTCGAAAGAATAAAAACCCTTTATGACCAGGCAGAGAATCTGAACCTGACAACCGAACAAAAGCAACTGCTCAATAAGTATTATAAAAGATTTGTGCGTGGCGGCATTCTGTTGAACGACTCGGCAAAACAACGACTCCGCGAAATCAACAAAGAACTCTCGGCCCTTACCCTCCAATATGGGAACAACGTACTGAAAGAAACCAATAATTTCAAACTCGTGATTGAAGACGAAAAAGATCTTTCCGGACTTCCGGATGCTGTTATTGCAGCGGCTGCCGAAACGGCAAAAGCCAATGGAATGGAAGGCAAATGGGTTTTCACTTTACATAAACCCAGTTGGATACCTTTCTTGCAGTATGCCGACAATCGTGAGCTTCGGGAAAAACTGTATAAGGCCATGTATATGAGAGGCGACAACGATAACGAGTACGATAATAAAGAAATCGTCAACAAAATTGTAAACCTGCGTATCGAAAAAGCCCGGCTGATGGGATACGAAACGTATGCCGACTTTGTGCTGGAAGAAACGATGGCCAAAACCCCTAAAGCCGTTTACGATCTGTTGAATACCATCTGGAGCTATGCATTGCCTCAGGCCAAAAAGGAAGCAGCCGAACTTCAAGCAATTATTGATCGAGAAGGCGGAAATTTCAAGCTCGAATCGTGGGATTGGTGGTATTATGCCGAAAAACTTCGCAAGGAAAAATATGCATTGAACGAAACGGAAATCAAACCCTATTTCAAGATGGAAAATGTACGCGAAGGCATATTTACCGTAGCAAATAAACTTTATGGACTAAATTTCAAAAAAATAGATCATATACCGGTATATAATCCCGAAGTAGAGACATATGAAGTGACCGATGCCGATGGCTCCTTCCTTGCTGTATTTTATACCGACTATTTCCCCCGTCCGGGCAAAAGTGGTGGAGCATGGATGAGTACTTTCCGTGAACAATGGGTAGAGAACGAAATAGATATCCGCCCATTGGTATACAATGTAGCCAATTTTACAAGGCCGACAGAACAATTGCCATCGCTGCTTACGCTCGATGAAGTGGAAACCATGTTCCACGAGTTTGGCCATGCGTTGCACGGCATGTTATCTAAGGTAAACTATAAAGGGGTATCATGCACGAATGTCTATCGCGATTTTGTGGAACTGCCCTCGCAAATCAACGAACATTGGGCTTTTCATCCGGAAGTATTGAAGCTCTATGCCAAACACTATCAAACCGGTGAAGTAATACCCGATTCGTTGATAGAAAAAATCGCCAATGCAGCCTATTTTAATCAAGGATTCATGACCACCGAATTGGTTGCTGCTGCGCTGCTCGATATGGATTGGCATACCCAAACGAAACAGCAATCTTTTGATGTGCGCGAATTCGAAAAAGAATCGATGAAAAAAATCGGACTTATTCAGGAAATTATCCCGCGTTATCGCAGTACGTATTTCACACACATCTTCAGCGGTGGTTATTCGGCCGGATACTACAGTTATTTATGGTCTGAAGTACTGGATGCCGATGCATTTCAACCCTTTGTGGAAAAAGGCATCTTCCACCGGGAAACGGCACAATCGTTCCGCGAAAATATCCTTTCCAAAGGAGGGTCAGACGAACCTATGAATCTTTATATCCGATACAGAGGAGCTGAACCCAACCCCATTTACATGTTAAAAAACAGAGGATTTGTGAAATAATTTTTTATTCCCTTTAAAAATCGTCAGATTACAAAAAATAATCTGACGTTTTTATCTTAAAAAGACAAAAAAACGTATATTTGCACCCTTAAAAGGAGGAAAATGCATCAGATATCTCTCTGACGTAAAAACAAATAAAACAATCAACTGAAAAAGAATAAATTATAAATACAATAAAAGTAAAATCGAAATGTCAAACAAAGGATTTATCAAAGTTTTCAGTATTTTACTCACTATCATCTGTTTGTACTATCTATCGTTCACCGTTGTAGGGTGGCATTACGATAGAAAAGCAAACGAATACGCAAAAGGAAACTTAACTCTTAAGAATCATTATCTTGATTCCTTATCGACCGAAAAAGTTTATCTCGGATACACATTAAAAGAAATTCGTCAGAGAGAAATCGGGTTAGGCCTTGACTTGAAAGGCGGAATGACAGTCATTCTCGAAGTCGACGCAGCACAGGTATTAAAATCACTCGCCAATACCGATGACCCCTCCTTCAATCAAGCATTACAAGAAACCATTGCTCAAAACCGCAAAGGGAGCTCATTGGATTTTGTATCTCTTTTCCAACAAAATTATGAAAGAATAAATCCTAACGGAAAGCTGGCTAATATTTTCAGTATCACGATGAGTGATCGCATAAAGCCAACGGCTTCCAACGACGAAGTCATTGCGGTTCTGCGTCAAGAAGTTGCCGCTGCCGCCGACAATGCTTTCAACGTGTTGCGTACCCGTATCGACCGTTTTGGTGTGGTTTCTCCCAACATACAAAAACTGGACAGGGCCGAGCGCATCCTCATTGAATTGCCGGGTATCACTGAGCCCGAACGTGTTCGAAACCTTCTTCAAGGACGCGCGAACCTCGAATTTTGGAAAACTTATAACGTAAACGAATTAGCACCCTATTTCAACGAAATAAACCAGCGTTCCATCGAACTTGTCAATGCGATGAGAGAAGTTGCCGATTCTCTATCGCTTGCCACAAACGATTCGGTAGCAAAAACAGCTTCATTACAGCTCACCGACACGTCAGCCGTTCCGTCTCTTCAATTAACATCCACCCACGAAGGAGAAGAAAAGCCCTTCGTCATAACCAAAAGTTTTGTAGAATATTTTCATCAACCCTATTTCGCCATGAGCGGAGCAACGGGTCCTATCGTAGGGACTGTTGCTAAAAACGACACCGCCACAGTAAATTTCATTTTGAATAAATACAAAGATGTTTTCCCCGCCGATGTACATTTCAGATGGGGATTCAAACCGGTGGACGAACGCGAAACTTATTTTGAACTCTATGTATTAAAAGGAGACGGCCCCCGTCGAGGACCTGCATTAGAAGGTGATGTAATTGTTAATGCCCGTGCCGATCAAGGTCATCAAGGGTCGGGTTGGGAAGTAAGCATGACCATGAATTCTGCGGGTGCCAGCCGATGGGCAACCATCACGGGTGCCGAAAAAGGCAAATCCATTGCCATCGTGCTAGATGGTTATGTATATTCGGCTCCACGCGTTAACGATCGCATCGAAGGAGGGCGGTCATCTATCACGGGTAATTTTACCCACGAAGAAGCAGAGGATTTGGCAAACGTACTGAAATCGGGTAAGATGAGAGCCGGAGTGCGCATCGTTCAAGAAGACGTGGTTGGCCCTTCTCTTGGACAAGAAGCCATCAGAGCGGGAATGATTTCGTTTATCATTGCCTTGATCGTCCTTTTCACTTTTATCTGCATGCTTTACGGTCTTATCCCCGGCATGGTAACCAATGCGGCCCTGCTAATCAACCTGTTTTATACGTTAGGAGCACTTGCCGCATTCCGCGCTGTACTCACCTTACCGGGAATTGCAGGTATGGTATTGGCACTAGGTATGGCAGTAGACGCAAACGTTCTTATCAATGAACGTATAAAAGAAGAACTTGCTTTGGGGAAAACACTTCGCAGAGCATTGGAAGACGGTTACAAAAATGCCTTCTCTGCCATTATTGACTCCAATTTAACGACAATTATTACCGGTATAATTCTTGCTATCTTCGGAACCGGTCCAATCAAAGGTTTTGCCATTACATTAATCATCGGTATTACCGCATCATTCCTCACGGCAGTATTTTTCACTCGCATTTTTTACGAAGAACAACTGGAGAAAGGCAAATTGCAGAATCTTACCTTTACAACAAGATTCTTCAAAATAATGTCGAAAGAATTTCATTTTAATTTTATTCGAAACAGTAAAAAAATACTTGCTGTTATCGGCATATTCATCATTGTCAGCATTATTTCGTTGTTTACTCTGAAATTAAATACGGGCATCGATTTCACAGGCGGACGCAACTACGTTATCCGTTTCGAGAAACCGGTAAAAACAAACGAGATTCGGGATGCGTTGGCTCCTTACTTTGGTGAATCGGTCAGAGTGATCACTATTGGCTCGAGCAATCAGGTACGTGTTTCCACCAACTTCAGAATTGAAGACGATAGCGAAAATATTGAACAAGAACTAAGAACATTACTTGGAGAAGGACTAAAAGATTACATTGCTCCGGGAAAAACAATTGATGACTACATCCAAAGCTATCAGAAAGTAGGTCCCAGTATTGCCGAAGATATGATAAAAAATGCATTTTTAGCATTAGGCATTGCGCTTATTTGTATGGGATTATACATTCTGTTCCGGTTTAACAATTGGGCATTTTCGGTGGGAACCATTGCAGCACTTACAGTAGATGCATTTTCGGTGATAGGGCTTTACTCTCTACTTTGGAAAGTGATGCCGTTCTCGATGGAAATCGATCAAACATTTGTGGCTGCTATTTTAACTGTCGTAGGGTACTCCATCAACGATAAAGTAGTGGTATTTGACCGCGTACGCGAATATATGAAGCTGTATCCCAAGCGCGACTTGCTTGCTGTCTTTAATGATTCGATGAATGCCACACTTACTCGTACGATCAACACCGGATTAAGTACCATACTGGTTATCCTTTGCATCCTGTTTTTTGGAAGCGACACAATACGGAGCTTTGTATTTGCCATGCTTATTGGTATTGTAGCAGGTACAATCACCAGTTTATTTGTGGCTTCGCCTGTTGCATACAAAATCATGTCGAAACAACAAACCAAGATGAAAGAAACCACAGCAAAAAGCAAATAAAACTGCACACATCATTGAAATGCACAAGAGGCTGCTCTTTTGAGACAGCCTCTTGTGCATTTCATATGCAAGCTATACGTAAAAAAGAATTATTCCCCGCAAATTTCCCTGACAAATATTTCTTCGGCCCGATGCACCCATTCCTGAAAATGATCGTCGGGACGATAATGAGGAATGAAATGGAGCAACTTATCCAGATCAAATTTTTTGCTGCTGACGCCTGCACCCGACAAACCGGCATCGTAAGCATTAAATTCTTGTTCTATATGCACGGGAATCATCAACGTAGGTTTGCGATAATACAATGCCTCGCAAATCGACTCAAATCCGGCTGTAGTAGCATAGGCCATACAACCGGCCAAACTTTGGAGGAAAAGCTCGTCATTTAAACGATACATAATGAGATTATCGTCAATTTTTGTCTCTTCTTCCACATCTTTTTTATCCCAGAAAAAACGTAAAGGTACTTGCGGATTTCTGTTGTGCCAATCCAAAATTTCTTCAAAATAACCGACATTTAGAAGATAACCATGAATATAATTCCCTTGCGTAGGTTGAATTTCAAATACTTCTCGCCGCAACAAGGGCGGAACAACTACAAGGTTGCATTCTTCGCAAGCCGGCATATCGCGAAACGATAAAGCCAATACTTTCGATGCCCGCCGACAAGACACTTTTGAGAATAAGCGCAACAATTCGTATTTTACATCTTGCTCGGGAGTGGTTTTATAATGAGGATTGAGCAATACATATTGATGAGCAACGCAAACCAATTTCACGCCGAGTTTTTTATCGAGACGATAAATGCCAAATGTCATGCCTGTGATGAATTCGTAAAAGTTAATCACAACATCGGGCTCATATTCTTCGATTTTATTTTTTACAAAGAGAATACTCTCACGAAAAAAAACGAGCCGCATAAAATTACTGACCACACTGAGAACAATAATCGGGCGTTTATTTTTGTAAAAAGTGGTAAAATTAGGACTCTCAAACACATGAACAGGCGCTTCGATTTTTTCTGTAAAAAACTCGGGAATCTCTCTCCATTTGCTTTTCCCAACCAAAACGCCAACCACTTCATGACCATGTTTGCGCAACATAGATGACAATGAAAGTGCTTGAGTGAAATGCCCTCTTCCTTCTCCTTGTACGGTAAATAAAAATCTCATTCAATACTGATTTGAATACAAAAATAACAAAAGCAGGGATATAAAATACATAACGAAACGCATTCCGATTAATTTTAAAAGCGATCGGGCATCAAAGATTAAATTCGAGAGGCTTGCCTACTATCTCAGTATTTACCATCCCATTGTCAAAAACAAGATAACCATTAACAAACGTTTTTTCGATCGCATGCGAAAACGTCTCACCTTCCAAAGGCGACCATCCGCATTTATATAAAATATTGGAGGGAGTTACCGTATATGATTTTCCGGGGTTTACCAATACCAAATCGGCATAATACCCCTCGCGGATATAACCTCTGTTCTTTATCCTAAAGAGCTTTGCCGGACCATGACACATTTTTTCGACAACAAACTCATTCGTATACACACCCTGTTTGGCAAGCTCAAACATCATTTGCAGCGAATGTTGTATCAACGGTCCTCCGGAAGCAGCTTGCAAACAGCCTCCTTGTTTTTCGACCGGCAGATGGGGCGCATGATCGGTAGCCACTATATCCAATTTACCCGATTTAAGCCCGGCACGCAACGCTTCCCGATCGTCTTTTGTTTTGATTGCCGGATTCCACTTAATACGACTGCCTAAGCGCTCATAATCCTCGTCGGAAAACCAAAGGTGATGCACACACACTTCGGCGGTAATTTTCTTATCTTCAAGGGGATGATGATCAAAAAGGCATAATTCCCTGCCTGTTGAAAGATGCAGCACATGCAACCTCGAACCGTATTTGTCGGCAAGTTCCACCGCCTGAGCCGTCGATTGATAACACGCCTCTTCACTGCGAATCAAGGGATGATATTTTATCGGGATATCTTCACCAAAACGTTTTTTAAAGACTTCCACATTTTGCCTGATAATTTCCTCCTTTTCGCAGTGCGTTGCAATGAGCATACCCACTTCTGCAAAAATGCGTTGCAACGATTGAGGGTTATCGACCAACATATTCCCCGTTGAGGCACCCATAAAAACCTTTATCCCGCAAACATTTTTCGGATCGGCTTTCTTCAGTTCCCCGATATTGTCGTTGGTAGCACCCAAATAAAACGAATAATTGGCTATCGATTTTTGTGCGGCTCTTTCGAATTTATCTTCCAAAGCTTCTATGGTAATTGTTTGCGGCTTGGTATTCGGCATATCCATAAACGAGGTAACACCACCGGCCACGGCAGCACGACTTTCTGTTTCGATATCGCCCTTATGGGTTAAACCCGGCTCACGAAAATGTACCTGATCATCGATGACGCCGGGTATCAGATACAAACCTTGCGCATCGATCACATTTCTACACCTAGAGAACACATTTTCAGGTACCTTATCGTGAAAAATCTTTTTTATCTTTTCACCCTCGATAAGGACCGAACCCTTAAATGTTTTTCCTTCATTGATGATTGTTGCCTGATGAATAAGAATCATTTCCGGGGTTTTTCGATCAATAATTTCGGTTTTATTTTCCCTGTTATTTTTCGCCATCGCAAATCGATTACGCCAAAAAATGCTTCACCAAATATACCGGAATTCATTTTCGATACTCCCAACCTGCGATTGATAAAAATAATCGACACCTCTTTAATTTTGAATCCAAGTGCATAAGCCGTGTATTTCATTTCGATCTGAAAAGCATAACCTTTAAACTTAATTCGATCCAAATCGATGGTTTCCAAAACTTTCCGTCGATAACAAACAAATCCCGCTGTTGTATCTTTGATATTCATTCTGGTGATAAACTGAACATATTTCGAGGCAAAATACGACATCAAAACCCTTCCCATAGGCCAATTTACCACATTTACTCCCGTACAATATCTTGAACCAATAGCCACATCGTATCCTTCAACAGCGCACGCTTCATATAATCTGGGCAAATCGTTGGGATTGTGGGAAAAATCGGCATCCATTTCGAATATATATTCATACGATCGTTTCAATGCCCATTTAAACCCATGAATGTAAGCTGTTCCAAGACCCAGCTTCCCTTCGCGTTCCTCAATGAAAAGTCTATCGGGAAATTCATTCATCAATCGACGAACTATCGCCCCTGTTCCATCCGGGGAAGCATCATCAACAACAAGAATATCAAAATCTTTCTCTAAAGCAAACACACATCGAATAATGTTTTCGATATTTTCCTTTTCGTTGTAGGTGGGTATAATTACAATGCTGTCAGACATAAAGCGGAATAATTTCTTTCAAAAGTACAATTTTTAAACCGATAAAAAGAAAAGAAAGGTAATTATTTTGATATTCCGATAATATATACTATCTTTGTGGTCGCATTTAAGAAACAATATCGCGGAGTGGGGCAGTTGGTAGCTCGTTGGGCTCATAACCCAAAGGTCACAAGTTCGAATCTTGTCTCCGCAACTATCGATACAAGAGTGTCTGAAAATTTTCAGACACTCTTTTTTATTTTGACTAGCCGTTTTTCATGTCCTCTGACCTCGGACTCGGAATTTCTAAAGACAATAATTTTCGTTTTTTCTTCCCTTCGAATTTCGATTTCACAAAAAATAATAAATTCGTTATCATATTACTGACGGGCAAAACTTTTTCTTCCGCCCACATCCTAAAATCCAGGTTGTACCGATTGCACCGATATTTTCCTCCTTTTCTGATCTTAATTTTAAGGTTTTGCCACGGTTTTCCTCTGTTTTCGACAACATAATTTAATAACTTCCGTCGTACTACTTAAATTATGTTGTCATAATCAGTGCAGAACGTCGGTTTTGTTCCGATTTTGATATCGTTATTTAACCACAACGCCCGCAAACCTTAAATCATGTTATCAAAATCGAAGCCCGACGCACGTTTTGTCTTCTTCTTACTGTCTTTTTCCAACCGACAACAGACGTGTCCCTTTTTTTGTTACCTTTGTTGCACAAGCACCGCATCGGGCGGTTTTGTCGGGTAATACGCTATCCCCGCGTGATGTGCTGTTTGTTCTTTATGGTCCTAAACTTTTTTCTATGCAACAATTCAAATTGAGCCGGTTGGCACTGTTAAAAAACGACGAGCATGCCCAGTTGATCGAACAGGTGTGCCGCATTCTTGACGATCATCCCGTTGACGACGGGCACGTGAGGAGAGTCGCCGCAAGGGTGAAATCGCACCAAAAGGCGCTGAAAGGGATAAAATGTCAATCGAGAAAGCACGCCCTCACGCCCGTGTTGTCCGAGCTGGCGGAGAAACGCCGCCGGACATTGATCTCGTTGAAAATGCGGGTAAAAGCGGCATGGTGGTCGCCGCTGAGCGAGGAAAACGAGCCCGCCCGGGTGCTGAAGTTCTGGCTCGACAAGCAGGGGAAGCGCCTGATGAACGGCAGCTACATGGCCCGGACGCGTCGCGTGAACGAAATGCTGCAGGATACGGTCGGCGATGCGTCCCTGCGTGAAGCACTGACGGCATTGAGGCTGATGCCGCTGGTGGATTGCCTGCGCGAGACGAACGAGGCTTTCAGTGCCGCCTTCATGCAACGCAACGAAGAGCGGGCACGCGAGGAAAAGGCCGACAGCCGCGCCGTGCGGGAAGCTGCGGACAAAGACGTGAAGCTGCTGATGAAGGTGCTGTTGGTGCAGGCCGAGATGGAGGGCGAGAGCAGGTACGGGGAGCTGATGGGCGAGCTGGGCAAACTCTTTGCTTATTATTGGAAAGCGGTTGCCGTGAGGAAGGGGCGCCGCACGGCGGCAAAGGCAAAGAACGGAGCGGAAACCCCGCCTGCAATCGCCGGCATGAAAAAAGGACGTCAAATTGCAACAATAGAGGAAGAAACGGAAACACCGCCTGCAATCGACGGCGTGAAAAAAGAACGTCATGCCGCAGTTGAGGCAGAGGGAAAGAAAAATACGGGAAGTATAACCGCAGTCGACCAAGTACCTGCGACAGTACACCTCGTGCGTGCGACGACACCACAAAAAAATCTTACCCCGCCCGAAATTATCGGTATGAGAAAAGGTGGTGGAGCTACAGCGACAGCAAAAGAAGCGAACAGCCGGCCGGCAAACACCACCGAAAGAAAAGAACATCAGGTTGCAGCGGCCATCACCGACAGAAAAGGACGTTATGCCGCAGCAGAGCAAGAAGTGCAAACCCCGCCCGCAATCGGCGATGCAAGAAAAGGTGGTGGAGCTACAGCGACGCCGCATAAAAACACAGCCCTCCCCGCTCGGAATATCGGTTTCGGGTCGGATAGGCAACACTCCGGTTAAAAAGTACGTTCGCGATATACATCGAGTTCACTCTCGTCTTTGTAAGACGTACAACGCTCCGGTTAAAATAAAAAGAACAATGTTTTTCACGCAAAAGGAGTATTGTTTTACATATTTTACATATTTTGCACGTGCAGCACGTGCCAGTTGGAATCTACAAATGAGAAAAATAATTTCTTTTTTCATGGCGTTTATCGTAAGCTCCCTATCTTTTCATATCTTCTCACAAGAAAAAGGGAAAGCTTCATTCTACGCACACAAAATGCAAGGGAGAAAAACCTCCAGCGGGGAACCGTATCACAGCGACAGTTTAACGTGTGCTCACCGCACCTACCCCTTTGGCACCTTGCTGATGGTCAAAAATCCGAAAAACGAAAAAATGGTTGTCGTTAAAGTTACGGACAGAGGACCTTTCAAGAAAAACCGATTGATCGATTTATCCTATGCCGCAGCAAAACAACTAGGCATCATACGTCAAGGCATAGCGGAAATCGAGTTGAAAGAATGGAAATTTAGTCCTGCACCCCCCATCCAATCGTTCGACATAAAAAAGCTTTTTATCCCTGCTGAAACAACCATCGATATTTCTAAAAAACTGATCGCATCGTATTCGAAAACCCTGAAATAAACGGTTCTGCCGTTCTCGATGAATTAATCAAGTAGGAGGAAAACGAAGTAGTTTTCTTCCTACTTTCGTTTTCCGACCTCTCACA
>CAYUIY010000056.1:0-13260 GCA_964444915.1 uncultured Dysgonomonadaceae bacterium | reverse complement strand
GCGTTGCCCCGTAACACGACAAATCGCCAAATCCCAAATCGTCCGCATAAATGAGCACAATGTTCGGCAGGGTAGACTCTTGGGCAAATCCCGTCATCGCAGCCATACCCGCCGAAAGAATACTGAATGTTTTTTTCATCTTAATATTATCAAATCCGTTAAATTATTTTTAATGCCAATATATTCAATTGAACTCAAACATTTATTATCTCGAAGATAATCTTTATTTTATGATAATTTTCCCCATTTGAATGCGATTCATTTAATTTTTCTCAAATTAAATTCAACCGGAATTCCATGACGAAATGTAATTTTCAAGAGAGTATTATCCCCATTATGGTCTAACGCGATTGCCGGATTTTCTCCGATTAATTCATATTTACCACGAACAAGTAATTGCTTTGTTGTTGGTTGACTTTCTCTTGAAACAGTATACGAATAGGCGCCAATGTTAATATCCGGATAACATGTACTTACATTGAGAATCCCATTTTCTGCTTTAATCATCACCATTATTTCCTCATCGCTTTGCAACAAATATTCATCTTCATTCGATATATAATCTTCAAATATAGCATATCCGTTGATATGATTTTTCATATCCTTAATAATATGAGCTTTGGCATCTTTTTGCAAAACCCGATAATCCGTAATGTTTGATTTCAAATCCTTCAGTTGCTTCTCGGTTGGATCCATTACTATCACGTATTCGTAAGTGGCATTTTTAGGCGCTTCTCCATGGCATAGATAAGCAGTAGCAAAAGCTCCATTGGTTTTTTTCTTATATTTATTATCATAGGATTCTTGATTTTGTTTTTGAATAACAAAGGATTGTCCAGCCGGAATATAGTAATAATAACCGCATAAATCTTTTATCAATGCCGATTTTTGTTCATCTCTAAACGTTGCCTTATACGGAAATTGATCGATTTTTGTATTATTATATTCAATTTCTTCTGATTCTGAAAGTAAATTTTGCTGAAACAAAGTGGTTTCTGTTTCATAGGAAAAGTTATCGTTTGAAATATTGGATCCCAAACATATTATTTTGTTGTCGATGCAAAAAGCCGATTTATGGGTTCTAAAAGAAGGTGTGAAATTCGGACGATCAGATTCTGAAATTTTCATTGCAAACATTCCATATTTACCATCTTTTAAACTGCATGATCCCGCAAAAGTTTCAGACTGCCGCAGCATATCGGTTCCTTTTAGCGGTGAATCAAGCATTTCAAAAGGCAAATGAATAGTTGTAGTCCCCGGAAGCCTATTCCAATCCCATCCGGCTTCAACAAATCGACTACTTTCTTCTGTGATAGGATAGCCATTATTTATAGAAACCGGAGAACGAGTCCCAATAATTTGGATCGATCCGTAACTTTGGTATCTACCGTACCTGTTATCTTGAGAATAAATTTCAGCACCCCATATATTTTTAGTAAAACCTTTCAAACCAACCATTTTCTCCTCATGTCGATAAATTCCAAGGCAAGCATAATTATAAACGTAAAACCCCTGCGGATAAGTTGCTTCACCAACCCCGGAATTTTCGAACAGATTTATTAATTTTAAATCTTCCGTATAAAGAGGCAACCCCTCTAACAGCCGTAAATACTCACCTGCCAATTCCTTGTCAAAAGGATCCTTTGATAATGCTACATAAGCAAATGCAGTTACTGCCGCTTTACTCATACTTCCATTAAATGGATGTCGACCGCATATTCCTATCCCCCAATCCCGCAAATTTGCTTGTTTTGAAGCAGACAACAATGCAAATTTCAATACATTGGAAGCATTTTCATCCAACGAAAATCGAGTCCCATTTACACAACTTAAATACTTCCCCAAATAAGCAAATCCGGGAACAGCATAAGCCGGATAATGCCCTCCATGATGAAAAGCCGTCCCATCTATTTTTATCCCTCCTATTGTTCCGGGAGTAAAACATAAAGAGCTATTAACCCAGCGGCATAAAGCGCTCATGGCGCGTAAACGTTCGGCTTCCGTTTCCATCATCATTGCGCAAGCCAATCTCGGCAAGATTAAGGTGTTCCACGAATCGGTAATTTCGTCTCTCAATTTATTATATGGCAAACGCGTTTCTTGAAGTCCACTCCAATAAGTAATCGCCTTACGTACATCATCCCATAAACCATTTTCTCTTAAAACATCCTCCATCCACCAAATAGCGCCAAAAATATCTCTTATATGATATCCGTAATGATGGTTTGTACCCATTCCACTTCCATATGCAAAACCTTGATTAAGCATATAACGAACCGCTTTAATAAAGTTTGTTTTGCAAACCGCATCGCGATCGATATACCAACCCCTAGACAATAAATCCAATAATTGATTCAATTGTGCATAAGATACATCTCCGCTTTTACAGTTATTGTTTTGCATTAAAGGTGCCCCTCTTTCTCCATCTTCCGAAATAGAAAATATTTGAGTTAACGTTGCCAATTGAACTTTTTCATTATCGGATAATGATTTTTTCCTGAGCAGATTTTTAATGTTGAAAGAAATTTTTTGTAATTCTTCTTTTTCATGTATAGTGACCTTATCTGGTAAAGGAATATCATATTTTGTTTGTTCCCATTTATGTAATAGTCCCCAATGCCATATTTCTCTATTTAAGTGTCTGTTATTTTCAGGTATTTGTGTATCCGGAGTCGCTTGTCTGTCAACTTGATTTGTATATTCCAATCTATCAAACCATAATTTACCTTCTCTGACTCCTTTAGGAGAAACTATCTCCATACTGACAATATCTTTTTTTGCGGTTTTCTCACCATCAGGTGTCCACATATCACTATAAGCTATCCAACATGCTCTCCATCCCGTAAAATTCAAATAAAAATCAAAAGTATATTGTAGTTGTCCTTTCTCATCCTTAAAATTGAAAACGAGAGGTTGTTGGCAAGGATTTTCATTCCAAATCCAAAGTTTAATCCCACTCCGGTTATTAAATGATTCAACACTGTTTTTTATATCGGGATCTGAAAATTTAAGTGTCGCATTATTCTGACGCCAATTCCAGCACAACGATTGTTTCCCGTCTTTAAAATATTTGCCACATAATGAAAGAGTACTTTTGCCGTCATTAATCGTAATGGTCGGCGGAATTGTTGCCGACTCAAAATCATGAGCGCAAACCAAACAGCACACTCCCAACCACAGCAAAACAAATATATTGAAATGTTTCATAGGGGACTTGCTAGCTAAAAATTTTATGTCTGACTATTAGTTTCGATTACTTTAACAACAAATTGACGAATTACTTCCTTATCGGAAATATCATTCGAATATTTGGCAACAAAAGTCGCAACATATACTCCCGGATTCAGATACGAATATTCATAAGATGATAAATTTTTCAATTCAATCCCTGTTGCCGGCCCACTTAATTCGATAGGCCCGGAAATTAGCCAATCATTATTCAAAGGTGCACCTACGGGTGACGAAGGCATGACAAAAAAAGGATTCGTATCATTAGCTATATTCCGGAGATCCCATGTACCTTGACCACCATCGTCTTTGTATGGGTTTTTTTCGGCCAACATGTCTATTGGTTTAAACCCTAAATCTTTCGCTTTCAATATTTCAATATTTCCGTCAAGCAAAGTGTTTTGAACATGTAGCCCTGAAATTGTCCATTTTGGCTGAGCTTGAGTATTTTGCGTTGTTAAATAATTAAAAGCAATTGTAAGATTTTCCCCTATATACTCATCCAAAATAATCGAAACGTCTCTGTTTTCGCCGCTTTTTGTCGGCAAGTCACACTGCTCTGTAATATCTATCCATTCTGCCGTAACGATAGCGATAGAGTCATTTTTTTTGTTATTCCCGCTTAATCCTTCAAACGTAGTAGACAGATAGACATTTAATGTTCCCGGTATAATTCCATACTGAGGTGTAGCATTAAAATTCAGCATCGAGGAGCTTACTCCAACATCTTTTTTACTATATTCATGACCTTTTTCGCCACTGTAAAATACCACCAAATCAGGATGACCTTTAAAATTGAAAGTAATCGGTTCACCTGCGTTCACGGTAATTGTCAAACCTATTTTTTCGGTATCGCCGATAATCGGCGATACCGAAAACTCTTTGTTTTCTTCAATTTTATCATCACTGCATCCTTGAATGGATATACTACTGCAGATAATGCAAATAGGTAATAGAGGTATGAGAAAATGTTTCATATTGTTTGTTTTTATTCAGAATCGATTACTTTATTCTTTCAAATTTAACATTATCGATACGAACGCTTTCGCCTTCTTTTAGGCATTGAATAGCCACATAACAATCGTTCAATATCGATTCATCCGAGTCGCTCACCGTAAGCCCCTTTACTGCATTCTTGCTATAATAATTATTGATTACCTTTCCTGTATTAAAATCGACATATACTTTTGTCCATTTATCACTTACCTTACGATTATAATTTGCTCCCGATTGTTTGATTTGTTTGTCATCATTGATATCATAAGCATCACGAACAAAAAAAGTAGTGTAATTTTTATTTGTTGCAGGGTCTATCCCTTCCTTCTCGATCGTCTGTTTGATAAATACACCAACAGTGGCTTCATTTTTATCGGCTTTCGCTTCAAATGACAAACGATAAATACCTGTTTCTATACCTGCATTTTTTAATCGTTGTCCCAATAATGCTTTATACCAAGGTATAGAACCTTTTCCTTCAACATTGGTTATCTGAACACATCCATCATATTTGGGATTTTCATCATGAATGTATGAAATTGTAGAGATACCTTTTTCATCATTGTTCAAAATAAACCATTCACCAGGTGTGGCATCCGATGGATTAATTACCTTCTGAGTTACTTCCTGAGAAAAATCCCCATTCTTGATCAGATTTTGAGCTTGGGAATTCAGTGATAATAATAACAGCGCTAAAATAATAATAGAGTTTTTCATAATGTTTTAATTTATTCGTTGATTACAATATTTAATTCTTTTTCCTTTACTTTGTTTCCTTTATAGTTGGTATTTCCTCCAAGAAATACGACATTATACGTCCCCGGAATCTCAAATTTATAAGAATATTTTTTTAAATCTTCAGTTATAGACTTAATACATGTTCCTTTTCCGCCGGGATAAATGCATCCTTCCTCACCTGAAAAAAAAGTCACCCAATCAGGGGCATTTTCAAAATAAAAAACAACTTCATCCCCTGCCTTATAGGTGTTGTTTTCATCCAAAAGAACAATAAAATCGACACTTTGCAATAAATCGTCACTGCAAGCATGAAATGCCAAAAGAGTACAGGCAAATATTATAACGATATGTAAATATTTCATATTCATTTTATTTTGATATTTAACAAATTATTCGGTCTACCATAATGGATTTTGTCTTAACTCAGTATTAATAGTCAGTTCTTGAGTCGGTATAGGAAAAAATTCATGCTTCTTGGCTGTTCTAAGAGCAAATGCTTCCGCTGTAGAATAATTACTCCCTGTAGCCCATCTTGGATCATTTGCGGCATCGCCCAACTTTTTTATGGCATCAACATAAATCCCCCATCTTACCAAATCATAACGCCGCAAAGATTCAAAACATAACTCTCTGGCTCGTTCATCACGTACTTCTTGCTGAAACTCCTCATAAGAAAGGGTTGCAGGTAATGGGTCTATCCCCGCTCTTTGTCTTACTGTATTAATGGCTTCAAAGGCAAGATCGGTTGGCCCATGATTCACTTCGTTTTCTGCTTCGGCCAACATCAGCAAAACATCGGCATACCGAAGAATCGGATAATTTTCTTGGGTATAATTTTTATGACGAGGTTTCAACGTCTCCCATTCACGACGAAACTTTCCACAAGCTCGCTGTACAATTTGATTATCCTTCCATGGAATTTTTTCATCCTGCTCATTAATTTGATATGGTGCTATTGACAAATCCCTGCGTTTATCGTTTTCATCAAATAAATCCCATAAAATAAGCGAGCAACCATAAAACCCATAGCCATATCCCAATCCCTCGGGTGATCCGTTTTTTTGAATGTTACCAATGACATTGCCAATCCTCCCTTCCGTATAAGTACCATCAAATTCTCTTGCCCCTATAAATTCGGCTTCCCACATAGACTCATTGTATTTGGTATCATATCTATCACTTGCCATAAACTTCCACATTTGATATATGTCTTCCGTATTGAGCGCGTGTTTGCCGGATTCTTTTACAGCCTTGGCATACCCGGCGGCTTTTTCATAGTATGGTTTTCCTCCGTTGGTGGGGTATCCCGCTCTAAATAAACACACTCTTGCCAAAATACCTTCGACCACTGTTTTTTTTACGTATGATGGCGACAAATCATAAACACTGTCATCAACCATATCGATACATTGTTCCATTTCTTCGATAATCCAATCCAATGCATCTGCTTGCGGTGTAGCTTTCAATGCCGATTTATTCACATCCATAAATGCATTTTTTCGAAGAGGCACATCTTTCCATCCTTGCACGAGTAAGAAATGATAATATGCTCTCAGGAATTTAGCTTCACCTTTGAGGCGAAGCTTTATTTGTTCTTCGATTTCCACCTTATCAATGTTTTCGAGAAACATATTTGCAGTTTCTATTCCTCTATAAAGGGATTGCCAAACGTAATAAATATCCGTATTGCTTGGATTATGGTCGTTCCCATAAACGTGCGAAATGGTTTGAGTTGCAGGACGCATATAGTAACTTAAGTCATCAACGTTAGAAAGCATACAAGAGTATCTATTCCCATAAACATTCTCTCTTGTTAATGTCCAATAAACACCTGCCAACGCCATTAATGCTTCATCTTTGTTTTTATAAAAATTATCCGGAGACACAAAATCATAAGCTGTGGTTTCCAAAAAATCATTGCAGGATATATTGCTTAAAAGCATAGCAAAAAGCAATACATAAATTATATTTTTTAATTTCATATTGATCGTTTTCATGAAAAATGAATTTAGAAAGTTATATTAACAGAAAAAGAAAAATCTCTGGAACGCGGATAAGGCGACCAATCAAAACCCGGAGTCAAGACACTATGCCTGGTGGATACTTCGGGATCATTCCCTGAATATGAGGATATCACAAACAAATTGTCAGCCGCTAAAGACGCTCTTATTGCAGTTAAGCCGAGCGGTTTCGTCAGAGACAACGGGAAATTATATCCTATAACCAACGATTTTAATCTTAAGAAAGACCCATCTTCGATATATAAAGAACAATATTGATCTGAACCGGTTGCTTTCGCACGAGGCATATCACTTGTTGGGTTTTCTTCCGTCCATCGGTTTACATAAGAAGCAAACATATTTGTATGTCTTTTCCCCGAAGGATTCTCAAACACCATACGATTTGCATTTAACACATCATTACCAAAACCGAATTGAAAAAATACATTAAAATCAAAATTTTTATAAACAAAGTCGTTACTTAATCCACCAATGGCTTTCGGATGACCGCAACCGATTACCGTTTTATCTTTGTCATTGATAACACCATCTTTATTGATATCCGTATATTTTGGATCTCCGGGTCTTGTTTGTAAAGAATAAACAACTACATCTTCTTTGGGTGTATAAACAGGTTCATTTTTGTCATTTAATGAAATAATGAAGTCTTCGTTTTTATATGTCCCTTCATACAAAAAACCATACATCAATCCCGCGGGTTTTCCGACAGGGCTTATATATGCCGGCATTGTCCTATATTTATTATCCCAATAAATAGAATTTGTTAGTGCTATTTGTTGATCATTAAGCTTTTTAATTTGATTTTGATTAAAGGATATATTAAAAGAAGACGTCCATGAAAAATTCCTGTTTTTTATGTTTGTAGTTTCCAAAAGAATTTCTATCCCTCTATTCTGAAGTTTACCGACATTCATCATAGCAGAAGAATAACCGCATGATGGAGCTAGATCTGCTTGAAGGAGTAAATCTTTGGTCATTTTATTATACAAATCAACTGTAATGTTAAGTCTATTGTTGAAAAACCCCAAATCGACTCCAATATTTGTTTGCTCTGTCGTCTCCCATTTTAAACTTTCATTTTGAATTCCCGATGGTATATAGGCAATGAGGCGTTGACTATCGAAAGGATAAAAAGTATCGTCATCCGTATATAATTTACCTCTAAAAGCATAATCCCCAATTCGATTATTCCCCGTTTGTCCATAGCTAAAGCGCAATTTCCCATTGGATAATACCGGATTGTTTTTTAAAAAATCTTCACGACTAAACGCCCATGCCAATGATGCGGATGGGAAATACCCCCACCTATTTTTTTTCGCAAACTTTGAAGATCCATCGGCTCTGAATGAAGCAGTCAAATAATATTTATAACGATAATTATAATTGATCCGACCTAAGTACGACATCAGCGTGTTTTCCGATTTGGAAGCACTCACTGTAGGACTGGCGCTACTCTTTCCAAACCCTGCCATTCCAAACTGTTCATTTGTAATAAAAGTACTCGTCATATCGTGAACATAGACAGAATTTCCTTGAAAAGTAGCGCCAACTAAGCTATTAAAATTGTGCCCTTTCTTATTAAATTGATAAGTAAGGGTGTTTTCGTTGAGCCAATTATTTTTTTTATTTTCTTTCAAATAAGCATTAATCCCTTTGTATTGGGTGTTTTTGGGATGATAAAAACCGGTTTTTGTTTTCGAATTATTAAATTGTTCATTAATATAATACACCACTTGATAACCTCCGGTTACCCGCAAGCGTAAATTTTCGGTGAAACTATATTCGGCCATTCCATTTATATTTAAATTATCGGTCGTCGTTTTCTTATACTCATTCCTCGCTGTCATTAAAGGATTAAAACGATAATCTTCTGTCATCTCAACCGCATCATCGTATAATTGCTCCATCAAATTTGCTCCTGTCGGGGATACAGGCCTATATCCCCACACACTATACATTAAAGCATTACTAACCGATACGGATCCTCCTGTTGGATCTGCACCATTACGAATAGTTCGTGCCCCGTTGCCAATTATCCGAATTCGCAATTTATTGTTATATAATTTTTGGTCCAGGCTAACACGACCTTGATACTTTTCAAGATTAGAATTGATGATAACTCCATCTTGATTTAAATAAGAAAGAGAAGTTGAATATTGAAGATCCCCTTGTGTTCCCGATAAAGAAACATAATGATTATTTGTTATAGCGGTTCTATAAAGAGCACTCTGCCAATCGTAATACGGTTCTGTTCGGTAACTCTCTAAAGTACGGCCATTTTGCAAGTAATTTTTTTCAAAGTCGGCTTCATCCATCAACTCTTTCTGCAAAACCACAAATTGATATCCGTCCAGCAATGCTTGTTTTTTTGAAACATTACTCACACTGAAATTTCCATTATACTCAATCTTAGGTTTACCGACCAGCCCTTGTTTGGTCGTAATAATAACTACACCATTAGCACCACGAGAACCGTAAATTGCTGTAGCAGAAGCATCTTTTAATACATCAATAGATGCAATATCATTCGGATTGATAGCCCCCATCATGTTTGCCTCCATTGGAAATCCATCAATAACATACAAGGGTTCACTACTTTGTGTTAAAGATCCCGCTCCTCGAATCACAATGTTAAAATTATCTCCAAGGCCCCCATCTCTAGACGACACTTGTACTCCGGGAATTCTACCTCCTAATGCCTTGTTAATGTCTGTAACCGGTGCTTTAAGAATTTCAGACATATTGGCTTTAGCAATAGAACCGGTTAAATCTCTTCTTCTAACATCCCCATAACCTACAGCCACAACTTCAAGTTCCTGAATTTGATAATCGGTTTCTTTAAGTGTAACCGTAATCGATTTTTGATTTCCTATTGGAACTTCTTTTTTTTCGTATCCAACAAACGAAAATACCAACACATCGTTTGGTTTTGCTTCAGAAATAAAAAATTCCCCGTTTAAATCTGTTACAGTTCCCGTAGATGTGCCTTTGATCACAACATTCACTCCCGGGATAGTTTCACCCTTTTCATCAATCACTTTGCCTTTTATTTGTGCTGATAGTGTAAACGAAAAAGATATCAAAAATGTAAAAAATAAAATTAACTTAGTTTTCATCTTTTTCATAGAAATAAAATTTAATTTGTTTATAAAACTACGATTGTGACATATAAATAAACATTAATAGTTATGTGCTTATTGTTTTTACAACACTGTAAAAATCTGTTCAAATTTTTAAATCAAATTTACGTCCTTATCTCTCTATGGCTTAGCTATTACATTTTTTGTGTATATCTCGATAATAATTTTAAAAAGAATAAACCCAACTAATTAATCATATTATTTTGTGCACGTACACAAAAGTATAATAGAATATTGTAAGTACAAAAAAATAAAGATGTAAATAATGTTAAATAAATTATTAGTTGGATTCTACAAAATCCAATGAAGGAATCCCAACAATCCGTCCTCCACCTTTTAAAAGATTGGCTAAATGCATCTCATTTTTGCACTCTCTCCGGGTTAAATCAACATAATTTTTATTTTGAATGATTTAATTTGTCATTTATAAAATAGGGATTATAATGATAAAACGAATGCTCAGCATAAGGTGCATTCTGTTGGGGTATGAATTTTATTAATTTCTTGATTTTGTTTTTTGCATTTTTTGTATTGGCTAAATTGTGCCATTCATGAGGGTCTGTTTTATGATCATAAAATTCTTCTGAACCATCATTATAGCGTATATAACGATAACTATTCCAACGAATGGCATGATTCCCCCATCCATATGTTGTTAAAGCATATTTTTCAGCACAATTTTTTTTACCTCGAAGTATCGGAGTTAAGTTTATTCCTTCATTTCTATCATAAGGATCAAGCCCACACAAATCGAGGAGGGTAGGGTAAATGGATAACATTTCCGTTGGGTAATTTACTTTTTTGCCTTTTGCAATTCCGGGGCCTGAAAAAATTAAAGGTGCTTTTGTTGCTTCTTCCCATAAGCAATGTTTGGCAAAAGTTCCCTTCTCACCCAATCGGTAACCATGATCGCTCCAAAGAACGACTACTGTATTTTTAGCATATTCACTATTTTTAAGAGCATCTAGAATTTGGCCAACATAATAATCGACAAACGAAACACATGCCAAATAAGCCTGTACTATTTTTGCCCATTCACCAGTTTCAATTGCCCATTGAGTAGTCGGCATCATAGGCAAGTCGTTAATTTGTAATGCAATATTTGGCACATCATCCAAATCATCGGGCAAATAAGGAGGGGTTATGATATTTTCAAGCGGATGTAGGTCAAACCACTTCTGAGGAACATACCATGGAACATGCGGTCTGAGAAAACCTACCGCAAGGAAAAATGGTTTATCGTAATTTCGGTTCAATCGTTCGATAACCCATTGTGCCGATTTGTAATCGGGCATCAAAGAATCGACTTCGGGAAAAGCTCCCCAATCAGTAGCTGTACGCCCATAACCTTCTTTCTCCGGTTCACCTAACCATACAAAACGTTCTTTAGGCTTCGGACCAAAACCTGATTCCCTCCCTCCAGATTCATCGAATAGTCCCTCCGGAGCGTGATTGTGAAAAATTTTCCCAATCCCCATGGTATAATAACCATTGTTCTTAAAATATTCCGGAAGAAAAACAATATCTTCTGTTACAGGATTATCCACTTTAATCTTATCATCGTCGATCATGCCATATATGCCTGTTGTGGAAGGTCTTAATCCGGTCATTACCGACGCACGTGAAGGGCCGCTTAGCGGTGCTTGACAATAAGCGTTGGTAAAAAGGACACCTTCAGCTGCAAGTCGGTCAATATTGGGGGTTTTGGCATTTGGATGTCCATTCATGCATCCCAACCAATCATTTAAATCGTCAATGCAAATCATAAGGACATTGGGATGAAAGGCCTCTTGGGCAAATCCCGTCATCGCAGCCATACCCGCCGAAAGAATACTGAATGTTTTTTTCATCTTAATATTATAATACTTCGACATTAAATTTATAATTCCCTTTTGCTTTTTTATCTTTTGCAACCAATATTAGTCTGTAAACAACACTTCCCCATGTTCCGGATAAACGAGGGTCATCCAATATAATTTCTTCGATTTCAGCCATAAATTGTTTTTTGAAATGATCTTCTTTACATTTACATTGTATTTTTCTACACGTTCATTGCTCCTTTTAAAGGTATTCGAATTTAAAAACCATTATGGCTTAAAAACACGAACGTAATCAAAAATTACTTCGTCCGGAAAAGTTCCCAAAGCAGGATCGCCTCCCCAACCGGTTAATTCTGTCGAAAGAATCATATATTCACTCCGCTTGGAAACAGCAGAACTTGTGCGCCAAGTTTCTTTCCCGTCAACATAAAAAACATATTTATCGGCATCCCATTCCAATCCAAATACATGAAATCCCGAATCGACGCCATTCCAATGTATTTGAGTTCCTACCTGCTTGTGATTGGCTCCGTAACCATCCCAATGAATATTATGATACACAATTTGAGGCGTTTTTCGATGGTATTCAAAAATATCGATTTCAGCCCCATCTTTGGCAGGATCTCCGGTTTTGCCCAAATCGGGAGACTGTAACCAAAAAGCAACATGAGCCCCGATTTGTTTATTCATTTTTGCCCTACATTCGAAATATCCATACGTAGTTTCGAAAATGCCCTGTGTTCCTAATTGTCCAACATAATATTTATCCTTGTCTTTTATCACCTTAATGGATAGATGTCCTTCTCCATCCAAACTTATGGTTCTTCGGGATACAACAGCATAATGTCGAACATTACCCTCATCTCTGTAATTCCATTTACTCATATCGACAGCAGAGCCGTCAAATTCATCATGCCAAACCATTCGATAATTTTCGAGATGGGCAGGAAGATTGGATTCAACATACGTAGGCGGTTCATTCTTTGTATCATTCTTTGTATCCTTTTCACAGGAAACAATAGAAAGCCACCATACAAACAATAGGATTAAATATTTACACATCATTCCTTTCTCGTATAATTCGGCATCTTATGAAGTTTCTAGCCACAGGTTCAAATGCTTGTTCTACACTTTTCAGATTCACCATTTGCAATTGACTCCCTTGAAATTGACCTCGGTTACGATATTGGCATATCGATAGATTCATGTTCATCATTAAAATTGTTTTTTAAACTGATGCAACACGTTTCTTGTATTCGGCCAAACAAGCATCCAGCCGCTCCTGAGCAGTGGTGTCTCCCGGAACATTGTGCGATG
>CAYUIY010000055.1:7309-13735 GCA_964444915.1 uncultured Dysgonomonadaceae bacterium | reverse complement strand
TGGTGGAAACACGATGATTTATAAAAGCGGAAGCGGGGCAATTAACGCCGATAGAATAAAACAACTAATGCGCAAACTAAAAAAAGAAAATGACATAACGACCGAAGAAGCAGATGAAATATATTTTTCAAAACAAGAAATAAAATCTTCCAGTGCCAAATTGATAAATGCTGCAAAAGATTGGTACGAAGTTGTGGCAGAAAAGATCGAAGACGGCCAGCGGGGAAATTTTGTTTTTACAATAGACCTTAGTACAAGTTTTGAATTTATGTATCCGGCGCAAAGGGCTATTAAAAAACATGGGGACTTCCAAGACTTGTGCGATACCATAATGATAAACGAAAAATTATATTCTTTGGTTCCTTTTAAAAATTTATTTACCAAAGTAGAAATGAACCCGCGTCTTCAAGGGGCTTATTTTGAAATGGAAAACACTAGGGCGGGAATGTATTACTACCCAATCAAGACCGAAACAGGAACTTATACCATATCCCAATTCTTGAAAGATTTTTGTTCCCTTCCCACGTTTTCAGGTATGCACGTAGGTTCGTCGTCTTTAATGTTTTTTGAAATAACCGCAGGGGGCCGCGATGTATTGACCACTTCCATTTTAAGGAACGTTAGGGAAATCAAATATTACGTTTTGGCTGAATTTATGAGACTAAAAGACGTCCCCTGTATAGTTGCTTCCGCTTTTTACGATAGAAGCTCCTTTCTTTTTGTGGAAAAAGAAGATTCCTTTGTTGTTAAAAAAATACTTGAAACGCCCCTTGAAAGGCTGGTAGATAATGCCTTAGATAAAAGAATTATCGACAAACAAACAGCAAAAGCATTATTGGCTGGCGACCCCGTCCTGCGTTTTTCATTGGATAAGTTTATAAAGACAAGCGTTGAATACCTTGATGAAACAAGCGAAACAAAAATAAGGATTGCACAAGATATGGCTGAAGAATTCGAATTACCAGAAGAAATACGATAAAAACGCATGCACGAAAGCGGGGAAAACTACAATGATCGATGAAGATAAAATAAAACAGCTTACGCAAAAATTTAAGACCCAAGGGGATATAACGATAGAAGAAGCCGACTTAATATATCCCCCAGAAAAGACGAAGTCCCCCGAGCTAAAAAGTGCCATGGAAGAATGGTATGAAGTGGTCGCTGAAAAGATAAGGAAAGGCTTGCGGGGAAACTTTATCTTTACTATAGATATTCATCGATACTTAGAATTTATGGAACCAGCGCAAAAGGCTATAAAAAAATACGGAAATTTTGAAGATTTATGTGATTCCATATGTGTAGATAAAAGGCTATATTCCCTAATCCCCTTTAAGCATCTTTTTGTGGAAGCAGGAAAAAATCCACTTTTTAAAAATGTAGAAATTTATTATGAAATGGATAGTTCCCGGGCGGGGATATATTATTACCCATTTCAGACCAACACAGACACTTGTACTATTTCGCAATTCATGAAAAGGTTTTATTCTGTCCCTATTTTTTCTGGCATAGACGCAGGCGTGTCATCTAAGAAATTTTTTGAAATAGCGGCTGGAATTTACGAAGACAAGACGCTCAGCTTATATTCTTTCAGGAATATCAGGGAAATTAAATACTGCATTTTAGCTGACTTTATGAAACGAAAAAATATCCCTTGCATGGTTGCATCTGCCCTATATAACAAGAAGTCCATCCTTTTTATAGAAGAAGAAAACATCATCGCCGTTAAAAGGGTAATGGAAGTTCCCTTTGAAAAGTTGGTAAGAAACGCTTTAAACAAAAACGTCATCGACGAAAAAGCGGCAAAAGTACTGTTGATCGATGGACTTGCCCCAGATTTCCCTTTTGATAAATTTGCGGAAGCAAGTTTTGAATACCTTGATGAAACAAATGAAGCAAGGATAAAGATGATGCGAGATATGGTGGAAGAAGAAACCGAATGGGTAGAAGAAATTAGGTGAAGCAAATGAATTATGCTGATGCATTTATAATACAGCAACTTACATGGAAGTTAGAAAAACAGGGCGACATATCCATCGAAGAAGCTGACGGGATATATTCGCTATATTCCCAAGAAACGTTAGAAACAATACTTTACCCCTATTCTTTTGACTACAACCCTGAATTGGTACAGGCTTTAGAATGCTGGTATAAAGCTGTAGCAGAAAAGATCGAAAATGGCAATCGTGGGAATTTCGTTTTTACCATTAGCCTTTTCCAAAAATTCCATGATGAATACACTCGCCCAGCGCGGGAAGCTTTAAAAAAATATGGTAGTTTTGAAGACCTTTGTAACTACGTGATGATAGATAAAAAGTTGGGTTTTTTGTTTCCTTTCCAACATTTAGACAAGATAAACGAAAGAAGACCAGACGAGTTGGACTTTTACAAATTAACAAGCTTTCGTGCGGGCATGTATTACTACCCGATAAGGACTAAGTCGGGCGTATATACTGTTTCCCAGTTCATGGAAAAACTTGCACCCTTTGCGATTTCAATTCCAAGCAACACGACGGCTTTTGATGTAGCACAAACATTTCTAAGGACGGCTTCAATAAGCAGAAAATTGCGGGAACTTTGGACCCTAAGGATAAGGGAAGCAAAATATTACATCTTGGGCTTCTACATGAATAGTAAAGATATCCCCTGCGTAGCAGCCGTCAGCAATTTACGGAAAAAGACATTTATCTTCGTGGAAAGGGAAAATGCACCCCTTGTAAAGAAAGTTTTGGAAACACCCATAGAATTTGAAGAATTATTGGAAAACGCCTTACAAAAAAACATTATCAACAAAAAAATGGTTGATGCATTATTCTTTGACGACATAAATGCCCGCATTCCCTTTGAATTCGTGGAAGAAAGCGTAAGATATATCGACGAAGTTGTTGGAAGAAAGATGGAATGGGAAGCTACACAAAAGGCTATCGAAGAAGAAGACATATGGCTAGAAGAAACACGGTAAGGGGGATAAATATGAAACACCCAGATATGAACGCAATATGTCAACTTACGTGGAAACTAAAAAAGGAAGGAGACATAACACTAAAAGAAGCTGATTGGATATATTCCTTATTTTCGGAAAATTCACTGAATACAAAGCTCAATATTAATTCTTCTAAGTTTGACGCTAGACTGATACACGCCTTGGAAGAATGGTACGAAGTAGTGGCTCAAAAGATCAGAAATGGTGAAAGGGGTAATTTTGTCTTTACGGTATATCTTAAAAACATTATATACAGCGACTTTCTTTATCCAGCAAGAAGGGCCTTATTAGAAAAAGGGGACTTTAAAGACCTATGCAATGTTATAATGATCGACGAAAAAACGTATTCTAAACTTTCTTTTAAAGAATTTTTCTTCAAGAATAGTTACGATTTAGGAAACTACTATGAAATGAGAAATTATCTGGCGGGAATGCTTTATTATCCGCTTAAAACTGAAGAAGGCAATTATACCACTTTACAACTTTTGGAAGAATTTATACCCTTTACTATCGAAATCCCGCCTGCATGGGGGGCTTATTCATTTACCAAAGCTTTTTTTGAAATAGCCGCAAAGGCACGAAAAATTACACAAAATTTATGGGACATCAACGAAGAAGAAATAAGCTGTTTTATCATGAGCGACCTTATAAGATATAACGACATCTCCTGTGTAGCGGCCATCGAAGTTTACGACGGTAAACCTACTGTCTTTTGTGGTAAATCTATTATATTTATAGAAAAAGAAAAAGCCCCTTTTGTGCAAAAAGTGTGGAATATCCCCATTGAAGAATTGGTGCAAAATGCTTTGCGCGAAAATATTATTAATAAAAAAGAAGCCCAAAGTCTATTAAATGGCAAACCTGGATATGACTTCCCAATCATAGAATTTACAAAGATAAGTACGCAGTATCTTAATGAAGTGGCCAAAAGAAAAATACAATGGGAAGGTACCCGAAAAACTATAGAAGAAGAAATCGACTGGTTAGAAGAAACAAGATAGGGGGATAAAAAAATGAAACACCCAGATGCAACCACGATACACCAACTTATACAGAAACTTGAAAGGGAAGATGATATTTCATTAAAGGAAGCTGATCAAATATTTTCCCTATTTTCAAAAAATTCAAGAAAAACAATTCTTAATCCCAATTCTTCTTACTTTGATGGCGCGTTGATAGAAAGCTTAACAGAATGGTATGAAGCTGTGGGTGAAAAGATCAGGAAGGGGAAAAGGGGAAATTTTATCTTCACTATATATCTTGACTATGATAAAAAATTCTTTAATAAACTTTTACTTCCCGCCCGGAAGGCTTTAAGGGAACGCGGGAAACCCGAAGATTCCTATAACGTCATAACGACCGACGAAAAGACCCATGCATCTTTTTCTTCATTGTTTTTTTCAAAGAATTTACCCGCCTATACTTCATATGCACTTGCCCCCCGTTTTAGGTATTATGAAACAACTTGCATGCGTGCAGGAATGTTTTACTATCCCGTTAAAACAGAAAAGGGGATTCTTACTATTTCGCAGTTTATGAAGAATATGGATAATCTATCTTGCTGTCCAGTCCCAGTGCCACATGGTCATATAGCGAGTTCTTTTATAAATGGATTTTTTTATGTGATAGCAGGCGCAGAAGTACCACAAGGTCCATATGATTTTGATAGAATAGAATTAAAAAGATTTATTATAGGGTCTTTAATGCGCCGTGATAACATTTCCTGTATAGCTGTTTCAAGCAGTTGTTTTCCGAAAGCGGCTATTTTCGTGGAAAAAGACAAAGCGCCTTTTATAAAAGAAGCTTGGAACATCCCTATGGATAATGTGATAGAAAAGACCGTACAAAACAACATCATTAGCGAAAAAACTGCGCAAAAAATATTAAAAGACCAAATTGTCGAAAATTTTCCCACTACAAAATTTATGAAGGCATGTACAGAATATTTCGAACAAATGGTAAAGATGAGAATACAATGGAAGTCTGCACAAAACACTGTGGAAAATGAAGAATGGTGGTTAGAAGAAATACGATGAAAAAAGAACTAGAAAAACTAAAAATGCTGACCGAAAAGCTGAAAAAGGAAGGGGACATCACTGAAGACGAAGCGGATTGGTTATACATATTTAGAAGGATATACAAGATGAGCTACACATCTTATAACTTCGTCTTCAATTCTTCGCAATATGAAAAATATCGGGACATACTAAGAAACTTTCCTATTAAACATCTTCCCTGTGATGAAATTTCCGAAGGCTTCCTGAATTGGTATGAAACTGTCGAAAAATACATAAAAGCTGGCAAGAAAGGAAACTTTTTGTCAACTGTTCCTGCAAACGAAAATTTAGACATGGGAGTCCGTTTTGAAAGAAACGTTGAAGCGGTATTAAGAAGGATAACAGACTTTTTGGGCGAAGCTAAAGTCCCTGAAAACTTTTCTGGCGGGATTTTAACTGGCGATATTGAAGTGCGCTTGCGATATCTTTTTTCCAGATATGGCTTAGAAGAAAGGTCGAAAGTTAAAAAGAAAAAAGACGTCGACTTTTTGTCACGGATGACGAAAAAACTAAAACGACAAGGCGATGTCACAGAAGAAGAAGCCGATTTGATATATATGCTGGTTAAATATGCTTGTGTTGTAAATTGCGCTATTCGCGCTAATTTATATGAACTTTTTGTCGCCCTTGAGAAGTGGTATAAAAACGTATTCGAAAAAGTCAAAGCGGGCAAGACCGGGAATTTCTTGTATACTTTGCCCACAAATCCTAATTTAGATATCGGTAAAGCTAGATATTATATCGGCGAAAGCCTAAAGCTGCTACCTACTGAATGCGACAAAATGATTTTCTTCGATGCTGAACCTGAATATAACTGCTTCTTTCTTGATTCTTTTTGCGTTCAAAATATCTTTGCCCCGCCGCCTTACCCAGCACCGTTCAGAACGGAAGTCGCTTCCTACAGGTGGGGGTGCATGAAACGGGCGGGTTTAGATATAGATCGCTACATTAAGTTCGAAGACCCCAGTCAATGTTCTTATAAGTGGATCGATATCGCAGGAAAGAAATTAGAAAGGCTGCCTTATTTCGAAAACGAAGATGGAAAGTACCGTGGGATGTTCGTTAAGTTAGAATATCTTAAAAAATACGACATAATTCCCTTTGGGGCAATTATGCAGGATGGGAAATGTTACCTTCTTTTCGATGAAAAAACTTATGAAAAGGCAAAACCCATACTTAATATTCCTGACGAAAAAATAGAAAAAATGACCACTAGTTTTGAAAGGGTCGTCGATATCATCAAAAACAACATTTTAAAGGATATGATTTTGGATGACGCCATAAAACCTTTTGATAACGACGATTGGATGGAAATAATACGATAATAATTAGCCCTTCCTAAAAAGTGATCATTACGTACAAAAAATAAAATAACTGTAGCTACAATGT
>CAYUIY010000055.1:0-7209 GCA_964444915.1 uncultured Dysgonomonadaceae bacterium | reverse complement strand
TGTAGCTACAATGTGGATACATATTCTTCAAGCGTTATGTATCTGCCGTTTTTTATATCTTCCAAGCCGCGTCGTATAGCTTCTAAATCTTCAGTACTTAATTTTTCTTCATCTTTCGATTTCTTCAAGGGTGCTCACCCTTTTGATGTCGTCTTTTTTAGCTATTACAGCTTCTATGTAATTTTCATAACCCATTAAGACGACACGTTCGTTGTCCCGCCTGCTTATGATCGCATACATGTTGGGGGCGTCTTCTTCCCAGGCGGATTTCATATTTTCTATGACTTCTTCAGCTTCGGGGACGTTAAGCTTTTGTCGCAGCCCCCTTTCGGTATAAAGTAGCGCTTCTTCGTGTTTATTTAAAAGTAGCTTGCACAGCTTTTCTGCATATCTTTCAATATCATCTTCGGGCGGGAAAAAGCCTTTCACGCGCAAACAGCGAAAGTAGCGCTCATTGCCCACTTCCTTAGCCAACCCGGCGGCTTCGGCTATTTTTTTTGTAAAGGGAATATAAAGTTCGGTCTTTTCCATTTTTTTTGTCCTTTCCTTTAAGAATTGACATTTACTTCTATTTTATTATATCATAAGCAGAAGAAAACTAAAAAAGGGGAAAGAACATGACAAGAAAGAAAGTCATCAGACAAGTAGAAAAAGAAGCTTCCAGTGTCGACGATCTTATAGCGGACATTCTTTCGCGTTCTGTCGATGAAGCATATTTCTTCAAAGAAGGAAAAAATTATATCATAGATGGGGAAATCTACCAGCTGGCAGAAGTAACTGAAGATGACCCTGTGGTGTTGGTCTTTCTTTCCAGCACGGGAAGAAGAATAGATATTACCCCCTATTCGGAAGTGAGAATCGATGAAAAGCCCTGAAAACATGGTCCCAATTCCTGAGTGGTACGGACGTGAAGCATTACCCGCGCTGAAGTCAATGTGGAAGAACTACATAAAAGAACGGTCGAAGGTCGACAGCGAACAGGCAGAACATTATAATTCTGTCTTAAAGTTTGAAAAGATTAAAAAAAATATACAAAACCGTGAAATGCCCTTCGGGGATTTTCTTTTTGTCTTCTTTGGTTTTAAGATAGAATACCAAGATGGGATTCCTTGTGTTTCAGAAACCGCGCTTCAAAGGATAAAGGAAGCTATAACAAAAATTTCTCCTGGAAAAACCTTACCCATTCATCAGGAGTAAAGAAGTCGGTTACCACGTTTTTTATCGGCGTGTTTATGTTCCATCTTTTATTTTTTATAAATCTTGAATCAAAGATGGTAACCGCGCCGTAATCCTTTTTACTTCTTATAAGTCTGCCGACGCCCTGTCTTAAGGCAAGCTTCATCATGTCTAACCTATAATCAAATGGGTTTTTAAGCAGCCCCCACCTTGAAAGCAGCCGTATTGCAGTGTCATTTTCTTCATCTTCCATAGGGCCAAAAGGAAGCCGGTCAAGCACCAACCACGTAAGGCAGTCCCCAGGTGCATCGAAGCCTTCCCTAAATGAATTAGAAGATACCAACACAGAAGAACGTTCATGCAGGAACCTTCGCATCGTCTCCCTTTTGGGAAGCTGCCCCTGCACAAGCAAATGGTCTTTCATTACCGACCCCAAGGCGTTTGCACAGGCCCGCATTCTTTCCAAAGATGTACACAAGACAAGTACACCACCCAAATCTTTTTCCACAAAAGGCGGGATATATCTTGCGCAAAAGGCCGCAAACAGGTCAGTAAACTTATCATTTTTTGGGGAAGGAATTACTTTGGGCGCCCACAAGATCGTCTTGTGCCACGGAAGTTCCGACGGGATAATGGGGCCTTCGCGGAATTCAGCGCCTGTCTTCGTGCGAAAGGCGGAAAAACCGCCGTCTACCGTAATCGTAGAAGAAAGAAATAAGCAAGATTTTAAGTCTTTATTATTTTCTTTCAGATCTTGCGTAAAGCTTCTTGGGGCATCGGGAAGTTCCCTTGTTCCTGCAAATTCGGACGTCACAACTACGTCTTTGCCTGTTATGGCGTCGTTATATATATTTCTTGCTATGTCGTAACTTTCAGCTACCTTGTAAAGTTCCCCCTTTAATATTGACGCTATTTCTTCATCGGGTATGGCTTTAAGCGCCTGCATCCTTGTGCTTATAACCCGCCGCATTTCCCGCAGGACAGCTATCGCCATGCCGTAAGAATAAATAGAAAGATAATGAAAGAACTTATCATAAAGCAGCGACATCCTTTTGACAAAAAGCTCGCGTTCTTTAATGAGATTTTTATAGAATTCTGGCAAAGGGGCATATACCAGCCTTACGGGTCTTTCTATGTAACGTATGTACTTGGGCGACGTAGAATATCCCATCAAGTGATGCGCTTCATCGAAGAAGAAAAGGTCCGCCTTTAACGTCCCCATTAATGATTTTACAAGGCTGTGGTTTGTAACGGTGACGTCTGACTTAAAAAGAATGGCCCTATAGTAAACGCAGCCTTTAATATAATAGGGACACGCCTTTTTTATGCAACCTTCGCAAGATAAGACGAAGGCGAGTGGGTCGTCTTCACGCATAATAGCGGAATCTATCCACTTCCGTTCCCCCAATAAATCGTCGCTTCCCAAGGATTCAAGCCTAACGGCATCTATGACGGTCGCTTCCTTGTCGGAAACGATAAGCGGGCCTTTCTTATTTATCATGTCCCTAATTTCTTCTTTTTTCTTTCGACAAATATATCGTCCACGCCCCATAACCGATTTGACCATGAAGTCGGTCTTTTCTGGCAGGGCTTTCTTGAATAAGAAAAAATCCTTTTCTGCCATTTGGGATTGCAGCACGTGGGTGTTTGTAGATATTATAGAACTATACCCTAATTCTTTCCAAGCGGCATAGGCTGTCACCAGTACCGCCAAGCTTTTACCAGTACCGGTGGGGGCTTCCAGGGCGCCATTTTCGCCAGCATCGATGCATTCCGCCATAAAACGGATCATCTCACGCTGGCTGTCCCGCTTTTCAAAGCCAGTCAGTGATTCATAAATTTCTAATGCTTTTTCAGTTATCATGTGGAAGCACCCCAAGGGAAAGCGTTCTTAAAGCTACGTTTGTATTTATTCTATCACTTTTTATACCATGACCCGCCATGGATGTCAATCATAATTTGTCACTACCACTTCAAGGGCTTTTCTGCACCTTGTGGGGTTGATTGTCCTGTTGACCTGGATCACGCTAACGTTATATGCCGAATATAGTTCTTTGATAAAATCTGTCGCGGCATTCGACAACATAAATTTAATTCCCCTTTTGTTTAAGTCATCACAGCACATACGTAATCTTATTTGGTCATCGCGTGTAAAACCATTATACGAATATCCAGTAAAGCTTAAATCGTATGGCGGGTCAAGATAAACAAACGTGCCTTTAGGCAACGACTTCAACACTTCTGCATAATCAACGGAAGTTAAATAAATCGTTGCTTTATTGAAATAGGAACTTACTGCCCGCAAGACGGGGGCATTTACGATATTGGGGTTGCGATAGTTGCCAAAGGGAGAGTTAAATTCACCGGCACTGTTCACCCTAAATAATCCGTTATAACAAGTTTTGTTAAGATAAAGTATGCGGGCAGCTTTTTGAACATCTGATAAAGCAGAATACTTTGTTTTATCCCTATCCCAATCCCTGACGGCATAAAAACAGTCAGCGTCATTTTTGAACTCTTGTAAAGCTTTGATTAAGGATTCCACGTCATCTTTTATAACCTTGTAAACATTGATTAAATCAGCGTTTATGTCGTTGACGTATGCCGTGTCAGGCTGTAAAGCAAAAAGCAAAGCCCCGCCGCCAACAAATGGTTCGCAATATGTAGTGATATGCCGTGGCAGCAACGGAATTAGAACATCTAATAATTGACGTTTGCCGCCAACCCACTTTAAGACGGGACTTAACTTCATTTTCCTGAAAATTTCTTTACAAACGCTGAAAAAGTTAAGCTGCGCAGGGCTAGCATAAGAAAACCAAAGAAAGCAGCTAAAGGCGCAAGGGGATAATATTTGGTCATGGCCTTGACGGGAATATAGAATTCCCCCCATCGGACATCCTGAAAACCACTGAAGGGATTAAGCGCGGGCCTTTCTGCTGTAAATATCCACCATTGCCCGCCTTCTTTCACCACGTGTTTTAATAAAAAGTGCATCCCCAATATATACAGCCCATAAAAAAGCAAGGAAGTAGCTATGATATACCAAATTACCGACAGCGGAAGCGGTATATCGAGCTTTCTTTCCAGCGTGCTTTTCCTTTGTTCCTTGACCTTCTTTTGTTCTTGGCCTTTTCCTTTAGTTTTACCATAGTTCTTCAAGGTCATCATCTTCCCTTGGTAAAATAACGCGTGATGTATCAAACCAGCTATTGGGCCTGGGCAAAAAGGCGGGGACAAGTTCGTGTTTTGACCAGGGGTAATAGTCTATCCTGTTTTTAAACCAGTCATATTCAGCGAACTTCACAAAATAAGTTAAATTGGGAAGTTCCATAATTTCGGAAGATAGCACTACATTTCGAAGTTCCCGCCGTTTTTCTCCCTTGCGTTCCTGAAAGGAAGTCTGAAGCCCCTGTCTGTCGTCTAATGAGATGCTGGCAGTATCGCCTGTCTGTTCTATTTCCGCCTGTCCGATGTTCTTCGATAAGTAATCTGCTTCGTCGTAGCTGGTCACGCGGGCTATGACTTTATTGTTACAGTTGTTGACGATAGTTTCTGTTTCTTTATCATATTGTTGGCGCACCTGCGACATATCCTGCGTTCCCAGGATGGTGCAGGCACCTTTGGAACGACCTTCAGCAAGAAGGCGCACGACGGAACTTAGCCTAAACAAAGATCCAAATTCGTCCACGAAGAACCACACCCGCCGGTCGATGTCGTTGGGCAAGGATATCATTTCCTTTAACGCTAAGTCTAATATGACTGTAAAGTAAGACTTGTAGTTATCTTCGTATCTGGCAGGATTCATTAAAAACAGCGCCTGCCCTTCCGTAGACGGATCGCGCAGCCATTCGCGAACAGAAAACCAACCCTGTTCTGCCACTTCTGGGCGGGTGAATGAATATGTATAAGAAGTAAGCGTTGCCATTGTAGAAGTGGGGACGTTAGATGGGGAGCGTTTTTCTGCCCCGGCCAAGGTGCTTGCAAAGGCTGCCGCTGCAGCGTCTTTCTTTAATTCCTTCCAAAGTATCGCTGGTTCCGAAGCATAGGAATTTAAAAATGTGACAAGATCCCAATTGGTAGCCCTGACGCCCGTGCGTTCTGCCTTGTGCATAAGATATATTAAAATTCCCTTGAAGACTTTACGCGCCGATTGCGTCCAGAAGAAGTCGTTTGCTTGGGTTCCAGGCATGTCGGGAAAAAGGGACATGACGATAAGATCAAGATCTTGTTCGCCCTTTATTTCGGTAAATAAATCCCAGGGGGTATGACGCAAGTCAGCGGGGCAAATAACTATATCGCCTTCCCTATAGAAAAGGGGCAGGTATTCGGGTTTTCTGTCGTATATAATGAGCCTATCCCGCCCGTTTCTGTTTCGTATATCGTGGATCATCTGTTTTAGGACTTGGGACTTACCAGAACCTGCAGAACCCTGTATGTAAAGCCCCATGTTTTCCACCTTATAGGGCATAGGGGCACCCGCTACCATGACGGGAAGCAAGTATTCTTTATTCAGCTTCTTTCCCGCTTCGATGGCTATATTTTCGGCCGATTTTATCAAAACCTGCGGCGGGCCCATATGGATCTTTGCGCCGCGGACGAACCTTTCACCTTCGGAAAGCAGTGGGTCGTTACTTTCAGGGGCTACGTCCAATACTGTTATTGGGTGCTTGTAACCGTGGATTAAAAGATACCCGACGGGGAACCCTACGCACAAACCACCTGCCACGGCAAACAGGGTCATCTCCCAAAGGGCAGCTACGACCGTCCCTTGGCTTTTCTTTGCTGTCAGCAAGTGAGTAGATCCTGCGATATCGACCCAACCGTCTAAAACCCATGCAGAAAAGAAAAAGAAAAGCGCAGATATAAAGACGAAGACTGCAATAACGGTAATGGAATAAAGCTTTTTTCTTAGTCTACCCTTTTCTAACTGGAAATCTATCAAGATATCACATCCCGAAATGCTTTTATTTTCTTGTCTTTAGCGAGAATTCTAAGTATCTTTTGTTCTATCTGGCGGACATATTCGTAGGATACACCTAGTATTTCGCCCGTTTCCCGCAAAGTTAAAGGGATTCCTGTTTCCAGGCCGTATCTTAAAGATATCAACTTTACACAAAAGTCACGATCTTCTGGTAATTTTCTTTTGCGTTTTAATATTTCCAAGATCTTTTCACCAATGGGTTTTGTGTCTTCAGCCCATTCTTCTTCGAAGGGGATGTCGATAGGGTTTTCGTCGTCGTTTAGACTAGCTGGGGCTTGTGCCACAAGGGCAAATTCGGAATCCGTAAAAGACCTTTCTGCAGTCCTAATTGAAACGTTTCCAAAGGGCATATTGGTTATCAGCAACTTTCTAACGTGATTCATTATCCACCAGTAAATATAAGTGGACAGCTTGTACCCCTTCGATACGTCAAACTTGCTTATCCCAACAAGCAGACCTTCTACGCCGGCGGATACGGCGTCTTCAAAGGAAACAGACGGGGAACGAACCCCAATCCGCTTTATGCAGTCGGAAGCCACTTTGATAACTAAGCCCATGTTGGCTTCGACAAGTTTTTGCAACGCCCCTTCGTCGCCATTTTGGGCTTTTTGTACTAATTCGTATTCTTCTTCCTTTGTCAGCAATGTTGATTTTTTATCGCTCATCGGATATAATTATAACAAAAATTTCAAAGGGAGTATAGCCATGGACAAAAAAAATACGACATTAGATAGCGCACTAGAAAAGTGGAAGTCCCTGCCCGAAGAAGAAAAGAAGATACATTTCGAACTTTGTAGGCCCTTTGCAAGAAAATGGCTTGAAAAGACCAAGGAAAAACGCATTATCGCAGAATATTCCCTTACACTGTTATTTCTTTTACTGGCAATACTCATCATGAGCGCCGATTCATTGTTTATTAGGGTTTTGTCCCTTCCGGTCTTTATTTTAACGTGGGGATTATTTATCAACATCGAAAAATGCAGCAAGTATGGTGCTGACTTGCTGGAAGGAATAATTGCCATGCAAGTCCTTCGGGAAGAAGGGGACACTAA